>JANNRP010000403.1:0-4826 GCA_031401535.1 Hyphomicrobiaceae bacterium
ACATCGGCATCCGAAAAAGCGTTACCGAGCGAGAGCATCGGGACCGCATGGCGCACCTTGCCAAACCCATCGGCCGGTGCCGCACCGACCTTGCCCGACGGACTGTCGGCGCTGACGAAAGCCGGGAACTGCGTTTCGAGTTCGACCAGTCGACGACGCAAAGCGTCATAGTCGGCATCTGAAATTTCCGGCGCATCCTGGCCAAAATAGAGAGCATCGTGACGCGAGATATCGATGCGGAGACGCTCTATTTCGCCGCGAACGGTGGCCCCATCCGTGTCGACATTGGGAGATTTAGCCACTCGACGATTGCGCTCCTGATGCCAACTCACTTGCGATGGACGTGAGCCACAGGGCGCATGCAATAGTCAAGAGGCGTCGCGACAGTTTACTGCCCCGACAGCGACAGCTTGGGCAGTTTCACACCCTGCCATGCCTTGCTCAACCACGAGCCGCTTTCCTCACGCGGCGCGAGGCCATCGGACTGCAACAGCGCGTAAGCGTCCTTGTACCAGCGCGAGTCGGGGAAGTTGTGCCCGAGCACAGCCGCCGCATTCTGCGCTTCCTGCTTGATGCCGAGGATCATATAGCCCTCGGTCAAGCGCATAAGCGCCTCTTCGACGTGCTGCGTGGTCTGGTACTCTGTCACTACGGTCTTGAAGCGGTTGATCGCCGCGACGTGGTTCTTGTTCTTCAAATAGTAACGGCCAACCTCCATTTCGGAGGCAGCCAGCGAATCCTCGCAGACACGAATGCGATTATCGGCATCCTTGGCGTATTGGCTGTCCGGGTAGCGTGCCTTTAGGATTTTGTATTCCGCCAAAGCCTTGCGTGTGCTCGACTGATCACGATTGGGCCCGCGCATCTCATCGTAGTAGGCCGATGCGACGACGTTATGCGCCAGCGCAGCTTCCTTTGTGCCCGGATGCATGGTCGTGTAGCGTTTGCCATTCGTGATCGCCTCAGGATACTTGCCAGCCTTGTAATAAGCGAAGGCAGACATCGCGACCGCGCGCCGCGCCTCTGGGGCGTAAGGGTGATCGCGCTCGAGATCTTCGAACTTGCGCGCCGCATCCTCCCACCGACCCTTGGCCATGAAGGCGTCACCCGTTGCATACATCCGGTCAGGCGGATCAGGGTTAAGCGCTGCTTTCGCTGCATCGTTCGACGACGAGCATGCCGACACCGCGAGGCCGAGCGCCAGTATTCCTGCCGCGGTCGCCAGTTTCGACACTTGCCTGATTGGCATTACCTCAGTCCTTGTCGTGGCAGTCTGATCGGCAACGTCGTCGCTACAATTGTAAGAATTGTCTGATGGTCGAATAGCATACGAGTCGCATCTTTGACAAAGCCGAGGCGGTAAAAATCCGTTGACCAACCGAGCGGCAAGCCATCCACCGACGTTGCCAATCGACGATGGGGAGACAATAAAGGTGATCTCAAGACAAATCCAAGGCACCTGAGCCGACGGTCGCACTTAGTATGGAGCGCGACACACTCTCAAGTAGTGCCCCATATCACTCAATTGCTGCAACTGACTTGGCCGATCTCTCGTCAGGCCAACACAATCACTTTCCGGCTGCAGCCGCCGCGATCGACGTAAGCGCCGACCGGTATACTGACTGCTCGCGCGCTCGCGGGGCTTGTACCATTGTCCATGCGGTCGGATCAGCCAACAGGGTCTGCAGTACGTTGGCATTCAGCCGATGCCCACCGCGCACCGAACGATAGGCACCTAAAATTGGATGGCCTGCGAGCGCCAGATCGCCAACGGCATCAAGTAGCTTGTGGCGCACGAACTCCTGCGGATAGCGCAGACCTTCGCGGTTCATGATGCGGTCTTCACCAATGGCAACGGTGTTATCCAGTGAAGCACCGAGTGCCAATCCAGCTTTCCATAGTCGTTCAACATCGCGCATGAAGCCGAAGGTGCGGGCGCGGCAGATTTCGTTACGGAATACGCCGGGCGACATTTCGATACTCAAGCGCTGTTTACCGATCAGCGCTGTGTCGAACTCGATCTCGACATCGAGATGGAAGCCGCTGTGCGGGGTCAATTCTCCCCAGCAATCGCCGTCCTCGACGCGAACCGGCTTGAGAACCTTGAGGAACGTGCGCGGCTCGGACAACTCCCGAATGCCGACCTCGTCGATCGCTTCGACGAACGGCGCCGCACTGCCGTCCATAATCGGAACTTCTTTGCTATCGACTTCGATATAACAGTTGTCGACTGCAAGACCACGGAGCGCCGCAAGTAAGTGTTCGACTGTACTGACACTCGCGCCAGTATCGTCGCCGATCACCGTGCATAGAGTTAGATTTTTGACAAATCGCACGTCCGCTGGAATTTCAGCGACGATCCGACCCCGTTTGCTGACAAGAAATCGAAGCCCCGTGTTCGCTTCAGCAGGGTGGAGCACCAATGATACCGGTGCTCCACTGTGCACCCCCGTGCCTGCCAACTCGATCTCACGTGCAACGGTCGTTTGTCGCGCGCCAATAAATCGCTTCGACATGTATACGTCGCCCCTCGGTCCGTAGATGAACAGCGCCATTCGTTCGGCGCCGACATCCCCCAAATCATGCAAATGTGTTGCTCGACCCAAAGTGCTGTCCGCCGGAATACCCACCCACCCGACGACTGCACAAGAACAACCCTGGTTCCCGTGACTGAAAAGATAGCTTAACGATTTGCCTGGGGACAAATCACGGTTTCTTACGCCTTGTTACCGAACGGTTTTGCTTGCGAACAGGCCTCATTTGTCCCGTTCATGCATGCCGTAATTACTTCTTATCTCTGTTAAAAAACATCGGCAATTCAGTCTCTTGAGCCGTTCGCGGCGTGCCGCGAGCTGCATCGGCACTGAGATTTTGACGCGGCGCAGCATTGGCACCCGTCGCTGGCCCGCCGTGCCCTCCAGACCGTGCCTGTGGATAATTTGTGGTCAATTGTTGCTTTGATTCGTTTTCCCGGCGCGCCAATCCGGTGAGTCGTTCGAACAGACCCAGCTTTCGCCCGCTCTTGGCACCATTGGGTGCATGATAAACGCGCGGCCCGCCAGTTGCGGTTGCATCTAAAGCCACCTCTGTACGCGCTCGGTATTCTCGTTGGGCAACCGGTGGGAAATCATCGATGCCGGGCATTCGCCGCTGCGACTGTTCACCGGCGTCCGGTCTGACCGGGGCCCCGACAGGACCACCCAATCCAACGTTCGGCATTCCGGTCCGGATGGTCACATCGCCAGGCGCGCGCCAGAATTCCCCTTTGTGAGCCCCCACTTGCGGCGTGCCCGAGGGATGCGTTGGCTCAGATACAGGGTGTTGTTCATAAGCCTTCGACAACATCTGTGTGAGATTGTCCGATTGAACAGCCCCCGGCGCCACACTGACGCTTGGAGCAGGTTTTGCCTGAGATGGCACAGCAAATGGCGATGGCGTCGAACGGCGCAGGGCTTCGAAGGCAGCAGACGTTTGCGCAGGAAGCGGTGCCGCCTGGGGATTGACTTGCATCGGAAATGATTGCGTTGGCGCGATAGCTGGCGGCGCGGCAGACCGGTCCGAAGCACGCGCCATTCCCGATGCAACGATCGAAACCCGCACACGATCGCCGAGTGAATCGTCGAATGTTGCGCCGACGATGATGTTTGCCTCCGGATCGACCTCTTGGCGCACACGGCTGGCCGCCTCGTCGACCTCGTACAGTGTCATGTCGCGGCCACC
Organism: Hyphomicrobiaceae bacterium; assembly: GCA_031401535.1. Lineage (GTDB taxonomy): Bacteria > Pseudomonadota > Alphaproteobacteria > Rhizobiales > Hyphomicrobiaceae > JAKFWF01. Next base: position 3,721 of record JANNRP010000403.1, read on the forward strand.
GATGATCGACAACAATAGCCCGCGCGCGCCCTTGAGGCTGACATCATCGAGCAGCGGGTTGCTGATGGCTTCTTCGGCGGCAAGGATCGCACGACGCTCGCCGCTCGCTTCGCCGGTTCCCATCATCGCCGTGCCCATGCCGCTCATCACAGTGCGCACGTCGGCAAAATCGAGATTGATCAGGCCGTCCTTGACGATCAGATCAACGATGCACGCGATACCCGAATACAGCACCTGATCGGCCAGCACGAACGCTTCTGCGAACGTGGTTCGCTCGGTGGCTATGCGGAACAAATTCTGATTCGGAATTACGATCAGCGTATCGACGAAGCGCGCCAACTCGGCAACGCCTGCCTCGGCGACGCGCATCCGGCGTGCACCCTCGAATTGAAATGGCTTGGTGACAATGCCGACCGTCAGAATGCCCAGTTCCTTGGCAATTCGCGCGATCACGCCAGCCGCGCCCGACCCTGTACCGCCGCCCATGCCACCCGCGACAAAAACCATGTGCGAGCCGGAAATCTGGGAGCGAATCTCGTCGAACGCCTCTTCGGCGGCGGCTTGACCGATCTCGGGGCGTGAACCAGCGCCGAGTCCTTCGGTCAAGTTTACGCCAAGCTGGATCCGGTGCTCGGCGCTCGACGATGCCAAGGCCTGAGCGTCAGTATTTGCGACCACGAATTCCACGCCCTCAAGGCCGGATGCGATCATATTATTGATGGCGTTCCCGCCGGCTCCGCCGACGCCGATCACCGTGATCCGCGGACGCAGATCGGTCAGCTTCGGCAGTTCGAGCTTGATGTTCATCGATAACCCCACGTTGCCGTTGCGGCCTCGCTAGAGGACCACTCACATCGGCCTACACTCGGGCACGCGTAGTCAAATCTCGTGCGTCTTATCGCAAAAACCGGCTACCACTTTTCCGGACGCACTCGTGTCTTCGTGCGTCTTATCGGAAAACCGGCAACCACTTTTCCGGACGCACTCTCAAAAACTCTCCCGCAGCCATTGCCCCATACGCCCCAGATAGCCATCTTGCTGATTGGCGTGACGTTGCCGCTCGACAGCCACTATTGGATTACTCTCGGACGCTGCCACTAACCCAA
>JANNRP010000404.1:0-3123 GCA_031401535.1 Hyphomicrobiaceae bacterium
CGAACCGCGCTCGCGCAGCGTTGGGGTCGGTCAAAGACCCCGCGCCTACCCAAGAGCGCCATCGAATGCTCCTGGCCACGGCTCTTGGCCACCTCGCCACCTTCCTCGTCGCCCCCGTCGAGCAGTTGGAGCTTCGGGCCGAAGATCTGAGGTTGGCAGCGGACGCACTCGGTCGGCTCACCGGCCGGATCGATCCCGAAGATGTTCTGGCTCAAATCTTCGGTCGTTTTTGCATAGGCAAGTAATCTCAAGTGTTTGTTTCACGTGAAACATTCTGTAGAACTGTCGTTCATGGTCAACCTCAAATACGATGTCGTTGTGGTCGGCGGCGGTCACGCCGGTTGTGAAGCCGCGGCGGCTTCGGCGCGAATGGGTGCGCGAACAGCGCTTGTAACCCACAAACGAGCAACCATTGGTGAGATGTCGTGCAATCCAGCCATTGGCGGGTTGGGCAAAGGTCATCTCGTTAGAGAAATTGATGCGCTTGATGGCCTAATGGCGCGGGTGGCCGACATCGCAGGGATTCAATTTAGGTTGTTGAACCGTTCACGAGGCCCAGCCGTCCAGGGTCTGCGTGCCCAGACTGACCGCAGGCTTTATCGTCAAGCGATGCAGATGGCGATCGCTAGCACCGCCGGGCTCACGGTGATTGAAGGCGGCGTCGAGGATCTGGTCGTCGACAGCCGCGGCGTGGCTGGAGTCGTATTGTCGACAGGTGAACGGATCACAAGCGGCGCGGTTGTTTTGACGACGGGCACATTCCTAAACGGTTTGATCCATATGGGGGATCAAACGATTCCGGCTGGCCGGGCTGGCGATGCGCCGGCGCTGAAATTGTCCGAACGGCTGGCGTCGCTTGGTGTTGTGCTGGGGCGGTTGAAGACGGGCACGCCCGCCCGTCTTGATGGCCGCAGCATTGATTGGTCGCAATTGGAACGGCAGCCTGGCGACAATCCGCCTGAGCCGTTTTCATTCCTTACCGATCGGATCACGACCCGGCAGATAGACTGCCACATCACCCACACAAACGCCCGGACGCACGACATCGTCCGTTCGAATCTGGGGCGCTCGGCTATGTACTCTGGGCAGATCGAGGGTATTGGGCCCCGCTACTGCCCGTCGATTGAGGACAAGATCGTGCGCTTTGCAGACCGCGCATCCCATCAGATCTTTTTGGAACCAGAGGGTCTCGACGACGACACAATTTATCCCAACGGCCTCTCAACGTCATTGCCGGCTGATGTTCAACACGACTTCTTGCGTTCGATTCCCGGTTTGGAGAACGTCGCTATCATTCGACCTGGCTACGCCATCGAATATGATTATGTCGATCCGCGCGCATTATTGCCAACGCTCGAGTTGAAGCGGTTGTCAGGACTCTATCTGGCCGGGCAGATCAACGGCACCACCGGATACGAAGAGGCTGGGGCTCAAGGGTTACTGGCCGGGATTAATGCGGCGGCGTGCAGTGCTGGCGGCTCGGACCCACTGGTGCTGTCGCGTACGGACAGTTATCTCGGCGTTATGGTCGACGATCTGGTGAGCCGCGGTGTATCAGAGCCTTACCGGATGTTTACCTCTCGTGCTGAGTTCCGCCTGAAGCTGAGGGGCGACAATGCTGATCAACGCTTGACGCCGGTCGGTCTACGGATGGGTTGCGTTGGCGAGATGAGATCGATTGCTTTTACTCAGAAGGCGCGCGGTCTTGCTGAAGGCGAGCTACTCCTCCGCACTCTTTCACTCACGTCGACTGAGGCCCTGCGTAACGGCGTCCAGATAAATCAGGACGGCAAGCGGCGCTCGGCATTCGATTTGCTTGCGTACCCCACTGTGACGACGGCCCGTCTCGCTACGATTTGGCCAGAGATAGCTAATCTTGAACCCAGGATCGCGGCGCAACTTGAAGTTGATGCGCGCTATGCAGCCTATGTATCGCGGCAGGAAATCGATGTCGTCGGGTTGCGGAGGGATGAAGGGACCGCTATTCCAAAGGACTTTGATTTCTCCGTGCTGCCTGGGTTGTCGACCGAAGTGCGCAACAAGCTAGAGCAGTTCCAGCCCACCACGATTGCGCAAGCCTCAAAGATTGATGGCATGACACCGGCGGCGCTACTAATCCTGCTTGGCCATCTTAAGAGGCGTAATGATCGACGATCTGCATGATTACATCGATGAACATTGCTGGCCCTGACGAATTTGCCAACGCTTTCAATGTTTCACGTGAAACATTGGCTAAGCTTCAAGCCTACCACAATTTGGTTGGTCGTTGGCAGAAAGCCGTCAACTTGGTGGGGCCAAGTACTCTACCAACGCTGTGGCATCGGCATTTTGCGGATAGTGCTCAACTCGCGGCAATGGTGCCGACAAACGCTCAAACACACGTTGATTTGGGATCTGGTGGCGGGTTCCCGGGGTTGGTGCTGGCTATTATGTGTGCCGCTCGACCCAATTTTCGAACAACGCTGGTAGAGACTGACCAACGCAAAGTGGCATTTCTCCGCGAAGTCGCACGCCAAACAGGGATCGCTGTGGACATCCTGTGCAACCGGATCGAAAATCCCGAGACTCAAGCTAGACTAGGGCGAGTAGATGTTGTGACCGCTCGTGCGTTGGCCCCCCTGGGCAAGCTGTTGACGCTCGCTGCTCCGTTGTTTGGCAAAGAGACGGTCGGGCTGTTTCATAAGGGACGGGGAGCACAGCAGGAGTTGGCGGAAGCGCAGGCTCACTGGCAGTTCGAGTACCGAACTTGCATGAGTTTGACTGAGGCTGACGCTTGCGTGGTGGAGGTCCGACATCTCACAGCTGTAGAGGAGGCTTGAAGCCCGTGTCAGCAACCAGTGCTCTCCCGCATAGCTTGCGGGTGCTAGCCGTCACCAATCAAAAAGGTGGTGTCGGAAAGACGACCACAACGATCAATCTAGGGACCGCACTTGCTGCCGTCGGTGAACAGGTGCTGGTGATCGATCTCGATCCGCAGGGTAACGCGTCAACCGGGCTCGGCATCGCTGCGGACACGCGTAAGTTCACCACATACGATGTCTTGACGGGACAGATCTCACTTTCCGATGCAGGGATGCCGACGAGCGTGCCAGGGCTGTCGATTGTAACGGCCAATTCTGATCT
>JANNRP010000405.1:0-7096 GCA_031401535.1 Hyphomicrobiaceae bacterium
CGCAACACGCTTGACGCCTATAATCGGGCAAATCCCGTGAACCTACTTGCTATGCTGTGCCTCCTTGAGCGGATGAAAACTGTCGATCCGGCCCAGATGGTTCGAACCGGTGCCTGGACGCCTCCTTCTCCGATATCATCAACGATACCAAAGATGGCGTCACTTGATACGATGTCGCCGCAGATCCGATGGCTTATCAACGATCTCGGATTTGGTGATCGCTCGAAACTGGATCCCGTTGTGCCGAGCCTCTATCGCCACCTCACAAATTGGCCGAGTTACCTTGCAGTGCTTCACGTCACGCTGCTACCTCGCTTTCGCGATGGCAGCATCACAACTGCGACCGAGCAACTTCGACAAGCCATGGCCCGAGAATCCGTTCCACTCTCCTTGTCCTTGCCTCCGATGCGTCGGCTGGCGGCCATTCCCGAGGTTCCAGTCACGATCACCAATTTCACTGCCACCGTCATCCCTCAGATGATTGTGATCGGCACTGCAATGCGCCAGTCACTCGTTTAACAGCAACACAGCTCGCCGATTGCCCGTTTCTGCATCGCCAGTCCACTCTTGTCAGGCCTTTTCGAGCAACGTTGGCAGTTCAACGAGTGATCGAAATTCACGGTCTGGTGAGCGGGGCAGCCGCTCGGGACGCGGTCCATAGCGGTCGCACCAAACGACACGCATGCCATACGCAGAGGCTGCGCAGGCGTCCCAGGAATTCGATGCCTGAAACGCAATCGTGTCGACCAGCAAGTCGAGGCGCCTCACAGCCAGATCATAAATCTTTGGATGAGCGCGTTTGCGTCGACTCGCCTTCAACAGACAAGCCGATGATATAGTCGAGCGCGCCGCCGATGTCTGCTTCCATAAGTCGGCGGGCACTCACCGCATCGCCACGCTCGACCGCAGTCAGGATCATGCCGCGCAAATTACCTCGTTCGAACTCGGAATAGTGTGGAAACAGTAGGTTCACATAGGGTGCGGTGCGCAGCCATAGGCTTTCGATCAGCCGCACAAGAGAAGGCATGTCGGAGCCGCGGTAGATCGTGAAGTGGAACTGCTGGATGGTGCCGACGATCGACTTCACTGCGCCCTTCTTGCCACGCAGCTTGCGAATGGTGGCGTCGCATTTGCGTAGCACTGCGATCTCCTCCGCCGAGAGCAAGGCAACGGCGCGTTCAGTCGCCAAGCCTTCAAGGGACGTGCGGATGTCGCGCAATTCGCGCAGTTCATTCGACGTCATGACCGGAATTCGTATAAAACGGTTCGGGGCGATCTCGATTCCACGCTCAGCTGCGAGGCGACGCAACGCCTCGCGAATCGGAGTGGGACTAATCGCAAGCTGCGCCGAGAGGCCGCGCAGTGTAAGCTTTTGTCCGGGCTCGAAGCGTCCAGACATCAGCACCTGACGCAACTGCTGATAGGCGTGATCACCCAGCGTCGTGTGCTCGACTGGCTCAAGTTCCTGAAGCGAACTATTCGTTGGTGTCATGACCATCAGTAGGTGTTGCTTGCAGGACCGTTAGCCTGCTTGCGCGATAACCGCACCTCCGACACGGCCTCACGCAAATGTTCCAGATATTCGTCTGCCGTTTCGGCATGGACCGGATTGAGGTGCATGTGGATGCCGGGCGGTTCCGCTTGCCGTCCGACGAACCAGCCGCGTGCAGTCATCGCTTCGGCCACGGCGCCGATATCGACGTCGGCGTCGAGCGAGCGGTAGACGAACAGGCACAGCTCGTGCGGCTCCAGCACCGAGAGCCCCGGGATCGCCTTGATGCCCGAAGTCAGTTTCTCGACCGTATCCATGATGACCGCAGCCCACTTCAGATAGCCGTCCTCACCGAGGAAATTCATCACGGCCCAGGCCGATGCCACCGCACCGCCAGAGCGGGTGCCTTGGGCGGTATTGTTGGCGTAAGCGCCCCGTTCCCAGTTATTGAATGTGAAGGTCTGATATTTCATGAGTTCGGCGTCACGCAACATCATCAGCGATGCGCCCTTTGCGGCATAACCGTATTTATGCAGATCCGCCGAGATCGACATGACCCCCGGGATCGTGAAGTCGAAATCAGGAATATCGTGGCCGAGCCTGCGAACGAACGGCGCCAGGAACCCGCCGACGCAGGCATCGACGTGCATCCACAAACCCCGCGCGGCCGCCAATGCCGCGATCTCGTCAATCTGGTCGAACACTCCATAGGGATAGTTCGGTGCACTGGCGACCAACAGAATCGTGTCCTTGTTGATCCGCCGCGTCATTTCCTGCACGTCGGCGCGGAAGTCGTTTCGCGTTGATCTCACCCGGATGACTTCAATGCTGAGATATTCGCCGGCGCGGTCGAAAGCCGGGTGTGCGGTGCGCGGCAGGACCATGTTCGGCGTCGTGATGCCCTTGGTTGCGCGTGCCCAATCGCGGGCGGACTTGACGGCCAGAAAAATGCTTTCGGTCCCGCCCGAGGTAAACGTCGCAGCAGCGCCCTCGGGCGCGTGCAGTAACGACAGCCCCATCTGCATGACTTCCGTCTCGAGCTTCTGCATGCTCGGGAAGGCACGCTGGCCCATTGCATTCTCAGTCCAATAGGCGAGATATGCCTCCTGCTGCACGCGTTTCACTTCTTCATTGAGGTAGTAAAAGTAGATCGCCATGCGCCCCTTGCGCCATGAGAAGTCGTTCTTCTTGGCGTCTTCCAACTCCGCCTTGAGTTCCGGCCATGGCCTACCATTGGCTGGGATTGACAACATGTGAACGTCTCCGTTGCTCGGCATTGCTGCGGGTTCAGGTATTCAGGACTTGATCGAGAAAAGTACGCACGCGCGCGCTCGATACCGCGGAATCGAAAAAACGCCCGGGCGGTTCATCGGCGATAATTTGTCCCTGATCCATCATCCAGATGCGATCCGCGACGTGGCGGGCAAACCCCATTTCGTGGGTAACAACGATCATGGTCATCCCTGAGGTGGCGAGTTCCACCATGACATCGAGAACTTCCTTGATCATCTCCGGATCGAGCGCCGATGTTGGCTCGTCGAACAGCATGACACGAGGTTGCATGCACAGCGCGCGGGCGATCGCGACCCGCTGCTGCTGACCGCCCGAAAGCTGATCGGGATACTTGTCGGCATACTCGGGGATGCGCACGCGGGCGAGCATGGCCAATGCGCGATCATCTGCGGTGGGCTTGTCGAGGCGGCGAACGAGACGCTGCGCCACCGTGCAGTTCTCGAGCACCGTCAAATGCGGGAACAAATTGAACTGCTGGAACACCATGCCCACTTCGGCCCGGATCTCGTGCGCCGTACCCTCGCGTTCCGAGACGACGACGCCGTCGACGACCACGGCGCCTGAATCGTAGTCCTGCATGCCGTTGACGCAATTGATGAGCGTCGACTTCCCGGAACCCGATGGCCCGCAAACGACAATCCGTTCACCGGCGTGCACCGCCGTCGTGACGTCGCGCAGCACATGAGTGGTGCCGAACCACTTGTTGACGCGGTCGAAAGTGATGATCGGTTGAGTGACGATCATAACTCGGACCTCACGACGGCACGCGCGATGCGGCGTTCGAGCCAGCGGCTGTACCAGGACATCGATGCGCACACGATCAGATAGATCAAGGCAATGAAAAAATAGGCCTCCAGGAACAGCCCGTACCACTTCGGATCAGCCTTGGCGGCCTGGGCTGAACCGAGCAGATCGGTCATGCCGACATAGACGACCAGCGAAGTATCCTTGAAACCGGCGATGAAAATGTTCACCAACGACGGAATGACAATGCGCAGCGCCTGCGGCAGGATGATTACGCGCATGCGTTGCCAATAATTCAGACCAAGCGCTTTCGCGGCCGCATATTGTCCCGGCGAGATCGCCTGCAGGCCACCGCGGATGGTCTCCGCCATGTAGGCCGCAAAGAACAGCATGAACGCCAGTTGCGCCCGATACAAGTTCGGGATTACCAGCTCTCGCGGCAGCACGATCGGCAGCATGATATTAGCCATAAACAGCAGGCTGATCAGCGGCACGCCACGCACCAATTCGATGTAACCGATCGACAGCCAGCGGATCACCGGCATGGTCGACTGCCGCCCGAGCGCCAGTATCACCGCCAGTCCGAATGCCGCGACCATGCCGATGAAGGCCAGCATAACTGTCAGCGGCAGGCCGCTCCAGAACCTCGATTCGACGTAGCTCAGCCCAAAGCCGCCCGACAACAGGACCGCAATGGCGCAAAGCGCTGCGACCCATGCCGCTGCGAGCCAGCGTCGCCGTTCCGGCGTTACCCAGCCCTGTGGAAAGGCGGTTCCGATGACGAGGGCGGCGAAGATGACCAGCGTAGCCGCCGCGCGCCACTGCTGATCGTAGGGAAACACTCCGAACAGGATCAGGCGCCACTTGTCCTGGAGAAACGCCCAGCAGGCGCCGCCACCGTCGATGCACGTGCGGATGTCGGCCGGATGCCAGGTGCCCCTGACAACGAGCCAGAGCCAGAGCGACGACACCGCATTGGCGATCAACAGAGCGAGCACCACCGTCGTGATGGTGCTGGCTACGCTATCGAACAGGTTGGCACGCAGCCACGCAATCACCCCTAGGCGCACGGTTGGTGGCGGCCGGATGCGTGACGGGTCTGGCGCGGCAAGGCTTGCCATGTCACCGCTCCACATAGGCGGTACGGCGGGCGTATTCACTCATTAGCAATGACGTCAGTAGGCTGAGCGCCAGGTAGATTGCCATGATGATGGCGATGCATTCGATGGCTTGACCGGTCTCCGAAATGACCGCAGTTGTGACCCGCATCAATTCCGGGTAGCCGATCACGACGCCGAGCGAACTTGACTTGGTCAGGCTCAGGAACTGACTGGTCATCGGCGGGATAACGATGCGCAAGGCCTGCGGCAGGATTACCAGTCGCAAGGTGTGTGACGGTTTCAAGCCGAGGCTCCGTGCGGCCTCGATCTGTCCGCGTTGCACACCAAGAATGCCGCTGCGGATTGTCTCCGCTGTGAACCCCGACTGATAGACCGCGAGACCGACCGCCAGCGCGACGAACTCCGGGGTAATCGTGCCGCCGCCGACGAAGTTGAAGCCGCGCAGCTGCGGAGTTGTGAATGTGAATCCTGCGCCGCCGAGCAGCAGCACCAGCGTCGGCAGGACGATCAGCAGCGCGGTGGTATACCAGAGGAGACGGTTAGAGTGCTCCGCCGCGCGCCGCCGTCTGGTGAAAACCATCGCCCCTATACTGATCGCGACGACGAGCGCAAAGACCCCGAGCGCCACATAGTGTACAGGCGTCATCACCAGTGCAAGATGAAAGACGCCGCGGTTGGTGACGAACACGCCGACGATTGGTTGCCAGGCATCGCGCGGCAGGGGAAATACCGTCGACAAACCGTACCAGAACAATAACTGCAGCAGCAGCGGGATGTTCCGCACCGTCTCAATGTAGAGGAGCGCCGTCCGTGACAGCAGCCAGTTCGGCGACATCCGCGCCAATGCCAGTGGCAGCGCCAACAAGATGCACAGCACAATGCTCGTAATCGAGACCAGGACGGTATTGGCCGCCCCAGCGAGAAACGCCATCCACACCGGATCGCGTGCCGTGGCCCCAACGATGTTGTCGTCGATTTCGAAGCGCGCCGGGAACCGGAGGAAATCCCAGCCGATTGCGAGGCCGGCACGCGGCAGATATTCGCGGACATTAGCGACGACCGAGAACACCAGCACCACGACGATGACCAAGGCCACGCCCTGATACACTAGGGCCATGACCCAGGGTCGGCGCCAGGTCGGTCGCGCAGGCGCTCTCGCGATCTGCGTCGAAGGCCGTGGTGTGGTCGCGGGCATCGGCGGGGATATCCGTTAACGCCAGTTCGGCGACCACTGGAGACCGCCGTTCTGTGGCAACGCATTCATACCGCGCGGCAGCTTGACGGCAGATTTCATGCCGAAGTTGCGCTCCCAGATGTCCGCGTAACAGCCCACCGCCTTGACAATGTTGATGGTAAAGTCCTTGGCGAGCCCAATTTTCGGACCGATCGCGTCATCCGATTTGCCGAGAAAGCGCTGCACCGCCGGGTCCTTGGAATCCATCGCACTGGCTAGTGTCGCCTCGCACACACCGTATTCCTCCGCATTGATCAGCGCATAGTGCACCATGCGCGCTACGTTCGACCACTGTGGATCGGATTCGATCAACGTCGGCCCCATGTGCGACTTCTCGAACGTCTCCGACAGGATCAAATGGTCATCCGGATTTTTGAGAAGCAGGCGCCGCGTGCCGAGGAACGGGATTTCCGAGGTCACTACATCACAGCGGCCGTTCTCGTAATATTCAAACCGCTGGTTGCTGTTCTCGAATGCGACCGCCTTGTAGGTCATGTTGCGTGCTTTGAAGTAGTCAGAGATCAGGCTGTCGGTCACCGTGCCGGCGACGACGCAGATCGTGGCGCCGTTTAAATCCTCGATCTTCTTGGCGCCAGTGCGCTTGTGCACCATGAAGCCGTGGCCAGAATAAAGCGTCGGTCCTATGAAATCGAGACCCTGTTCGCCGTCGCGCCCGGCCGTCAGCGTGATGGCGAGCGCGGCGATATCGATCTCCCGGGATTTAAGTCCCGGAATGCCCTGCGCAAACGTCATCTTCACGAAGTCGACGGCATCGCTCTTGCCGAACAGGGCTGCCGCGACTGCACGGCAATAGTCAACATCGAAGCCCTGCCATTGACCCTTGTCGTCGAGCGTCGCAAGACCCGGTACGTTGTCGTAAATGCCGCAGCGCAACTTTCCGCGCGCTTTGATCTCATCGAGAACAGGTCCGGCTGACGCTGGTACATGTGTACTGGCCAATGCTGCAAAACCAAAGGCCGCGGCGAGCAATTTTCTCATTGCGATATCCTCCCGTGTCTGCCTCTCACGTGTCGAGCACCGCGGGGTGCAGCGTGCTCGGGGAGAAGCAGCCAGAATGTTAGATGTGATCACATGCAACGTCAATGTGACCGAGATCATCATCTGTGGGACACAGTTGACGGCTTGAGGAACATAGGGTTTTGGGCGTAACTGCCGATCTGGCTGTTCGACAGCATGTTGTGGGCACTGTCA
>JANNRP010000406.1:0-1816 GCA_031401535.1 Hyphomicrobiaceae bacterium
GGCAAAGAAGATAGCAACCATGGCCGAGCCCTATCAAACGCCGGTCGCCTTCCACGACTGCACGGGGCCAGTGGCGCTTACCGTGTCGACGCATCTCGCGCTCAACACGCGCAACTGCTGGGTACAGGAGATTGTTCGCGCTTTCTACTACGGTTGGTACCACCGCTTTCTGACCGAGTTGCCACCGATCGCGAATGGCATGATCACTGTACCCAAGGGGGCTGGTCTCGGCACAAAACTCGACCCAAAGGTGCTCAAGCGCAAGGACGCCAAGATTAGGCGCACCACTGCCAAAGACATTTGATGCCGGCCGACACAAGGGCTGACCCGGTTGGTATTGTCGCGTTGGTACGATCCCCTCGTCATAGTCCCATCATCTCCGAGGCGCCCATGCTGGCGGGGTGAACCGGCGAAGGGGCAATGAAATCGATCGGCGCGCTAATTGAACTTCTAATCTGTCAGCAGTAAGTTTCAAGTAGTTCAGCGGTTCTCCACCATCACTCAACGGAGAAACGCACCGGTTCATTTCGATGATAAATTAGTTTTCGATCCGCTCAGCAACGGGTCATCTGGCTTGAGTGGCTCCACGAACTGAACGCCGCAGATGCCTCCAAGCCACCACCGCACGCGGGCATCGATACTCCGTCCAGAAATGAGTTTAATGGTAATGGCATCGTTTTGAATCAGACTTGTCGAACATTCAAGTGCGGCGCCACCTTCAGAAATGTTTTTGATTACAACCGATCGGAAGCTCGTGGCATAATACAGCACGGCGCGGATCCGAACCTGAGTCCGAATATGACGACGGAGAGACCTGCGGTTGACTCGAGCACCTGACGGTGTGGTTCCAGGCTGCAACACCGTTGGTGGAGTCAAAGATACGAATTGTCCGCCCTGTGAGCCTGTTCGCGCCCGCTCATCCAATGACATCAGTGAAGAACTCAATGCCATGCCGATTCCTCGTCCTCAAGTTGCTGCGTAAGCTCATTTTTTAGGGTCAAGGTGTGGCAATTAGCATTTCGGAAATAATCTGCTAGCGCACTAAAAATGTTATTTCTGAGCTGATGAAAATTGATAATTGATGTTCGGGTTCTGTCAGCAACTTAAACTCACTGAACGAGGTTAATGAAATAAAGTTAATACTTTATCTATGTGGAACTGCTGAATAGCAGACCTGATCATGGCACACTGAAGCAAAAATTCACGCGGAGGCGTGATGCGCGAACCGCGCGAAGCGTTCTTGGCGGAACGACGGCGTGATCACGGGCAGACTCGCGAGCCTCTCATGAATGACACTCTCAGGTGAAGCAAGACGACTAGCCATGCTGTTTCAGCCCGCTCAACCGTCCCAAATTGCCACCGCGGCTACGTGGATTGACGTTCAGTAACGGCCAGAAGTTTTGCGGCCGCCAGCCCAAGCATCAACGACGCAATCTGTGTCGCTTGCATAATCCCGCCAGAAAGCGCTTGTGCTATGGCGTCGTCGACGGTGAGAAAGGTAACTTCAATTTGCTCCGTCGGATCTCTCATTGGGTCCTGCACGAAGTGTGCGTCCTTTGCAACAACCACATGAAGGCGATTGCTGTGTGTTGCAGCATTGGGCGACACCGTTGCCACAAGCCGCATGTCGTCGGAGCGATATCCGGTCTCCTCCAACAGTTCACGGGCGCCACCAATAACGGGATCAACGTCCGTCGTCTCCAAGACACCAGCAGGTAATCCAAGAGCGACGGCGCCAAGACCATGCCGATACTGGCGGACCAGAATGATCTTTTGGTCGCGCGTCACCGCTACGACATTAACCCAGTCGGGATAT
>JANNRP010000407.1:0-2561 GCA_031401535.1 Hyphomicrobiaceae bacterium
TGGCAAAGGCTGCGGCCGCATTCTGTTCTATCCGCGCCGAGCCAGTCCCAATCGGCGTACGCTATTCGCCACGGTTCGTGGCACCCACTGGATAGGTTGCCCAGGGCAAGCGGGATCACACGACTGATGCCTAACTATGCGTTGGAGCGGTCCGTGAAAGGTTTCAGCGAGCGCGCCGCAGGCGCGCAGAACATTATCGCGCCTGCGGCACGCGTCAGCCGCCTCGCGCGGCCCGCTCAACGCGGACGTTAGACATCGGGAAGCAATGATCTGAAACGGCGTTACACGAAATTTGAGGCAGCGGCGGCACAGCTAAATCGCGCGCTTGCTCTTTACCTAGATGGCTCGGACTATCTATCTGCCATTACCCTGGCGGGTGCTGCGGAAGAGCCGCTTGGTAAGTTGGTAGAAAAGGCTGGGGGTAAAAACAGACTTAGTAGCGAATCGTCGGCCGTAGCTGTCGTCCACTTGAATCTCTTCGACGAGCCTCTCGGGCGAAAGGATGCGATCTCAACCATCAACTCCGCTCGCGATGCGTTAAAGCACTTTGGCACTGGAGAGACTTTTGAGTTGGATGCCAAAGCAGAGGCGTATCACATCATCGATAGAGCACTTGGTAACTATTTACAATTGACTGACGAAATCCCCCCGCTTATGCGCCGATTTCTAGAATTGCGAGGACCCGATGTCTAACTATGCGTTGGAGCGGACCGTGAGAGCTTGCGGGTGGCGCGCCGCAGGCGCGCGGACCATTATCGCGCCTGCGGCGCGCCGGTTCGGCCTCGCGCGGCCCGCTCAACGCGGACGTTAGGTGTCCGAACACTTGTGAGGTCGCAATGCTAGGCTGGCTCAAACGCCGCGCAGAACTCGCAAGTCTTCGCGCCGCCACTGAGGATGTCGATAGGTTTCTCGCGGGTCTTCAGGGTGCGACGCCCGAGGAGCTGGGAACTCTCGTGGCGGTCGCCACTTTTCTGCGCATCAACTTTCGCAATGAAGGGATCTTGCCGGACTCTGTGTTGGGGGCCGGGTCGTCCGCAACGGCTGATGAAGAGATGTCGGCGGTAATGCAGCTTCCACGATGGATAAAGTTGTTTCAGAAGGAGGGGCAAACCTCGGATGCAGCGGGAGCAATGGTGTGGTTTCACTCAGTGAGAATAATCACTCTCTATCCCGAGCTCCGAAACAAAGGACGCGAGATGTGGCAAGAGCTGTCCCGCGGCTTTAGCCACGCGCCCGAAGCTCTCAGCGATATACAGGCGGTCACGGGAAAGTCCATCCCGAAGGAAGCATTTGACATGGTCAAGTTTATACCTCCACCACTTACCGCGTCGAACACCTAACTATGCGTTGGAGCGGTCCGTGACAGCGTTGAGCGAGCGCGCCGCAGGCGCGCGGAACTATTGTGCGCCTGCGGCGCGCCGGCTGCGCTGTGCGCGGCCCGCTTAACGCGGACGTTAGAGGTCACACGTGCCACAAGCGTTAACTCACGAGCAGCGAATGTTGCTGGAAGCAAACAAGGAGCTCTTGAGTCATGCCTACGACCGCGGGATGGCATACACGAACCTGATCTTGGGGGCCGGATATGCCGGATTCTTTACAACATGGAGCTTTACCAAAGACAGGCTATCTGAACGGCAAACGCTCTGGTCCGCCTTACTTGTCTCACTTTCCTTGATTTCGTTCGTTGTTTTTGAGGTATACAAGACTTTCTATCTATCTCAATCACTGTTGGGATTGACGCGAGCGGTTCAGGATCCTGCCAACATCAACAGACTGATCGAAGAGTGGCAGCGAGACGCGCGGTCCGCACAAATACGTTTCGGCCGCATATGGGCTACCACGTTTTGGTTCACTCTACTTACCGGTCTCCTAGGTGGTGCAATCTTGATCTATTCATTCGTGCGCGCACTATTCCAATCCTATTTTGGGGTGTGACCTGTGACATCAACTTCGAAGTGCAACGCTGACTAGCGCGCGAACAGGATTTGTTCCGGGGTCCTGTATCCATATCTTTTCCTTGGTCTGGTGTTGAGAGCTCTGGCGATGGCATTGCAGCCACGCTGGGTGAGGCGCGCCATGTCGGAGTGCTTAGGCAGGTACTGCCGGATCAGGCCGTTGGTGTTCTCGTTGGTGCCGCGTTCCCAGGCGTGATGCGGATTGGCGAAGTAGAACGGCACGCCGGTGGCGTGCTCGATCCGGGCATAGCCGTGGAACTCGGTGCCGTTGTCGGCGGTGATGGTCTGGAACTGCCGCGGATGCCTGCGGATCAGAGCAATGGTCCGGGCCGAGGTCTGTTCCTTGGTGCGTGCTTTGAGCTTGCCGATCTGCAGGTAGCCGCTTTTGCGCTCCACCAGGCTCACGATGCAGTGGCGTGAGCCCTTGCCGAGCACGGTATCGATCTCCCAGTGGCCAGTGTGCTGCCGTTGCTGAACCGCGGGCGGACGCTCCTCGATCATGCGCTTGCCGGCGAGCCGACCCCGGCGCTCATAGGTCCCGTAGCGCTTGCGTCGCTTCTTCATCGCGCAGCGCAAGTACCGGTGCAGCTCACCGCCGTGGCGCAA
>JANNRP010000408.1:0-3322 GCA_031401535.1 Hyphomicrobiaceae bacterium
TGGCTGGTTCGGTGGCTTGCTGCCAGCCACCTCGTTCGCCATGGTGGCGCAGACGGGCGACATTTACTATGGCCTCTGGTACCCGATCGTCGTTGCCTTAGGCACCTTCGTCATCGGTCTGTTGTTGGTGCCGGAAACCTACAAGCGCGACATCTTTAAGAACTGAACAGTGTTATAAGCATCCGTTAGAAACGACCCGCAACAGGCAACTATCGCGGGTCGTTTTTGTATGTGGAGACATCACAGTGGCGCTGCGATTTCGCGGATTTTGTCGCGCAGCCAACTATGGCCGGCGTCGCTGTCGAACCGGCTGTGCCAGACCATGTAGAAGGGGACTTTGGGAAGATCCAATGGGATTGGATGGATCGCCAGCGGGGACCACTTCGTGCACATTTCTGCTGTACACAGCGGCATGGTTGCGACGCCATCGCCACGGGCCAAGATCGAAAGTGCGCTGAGTAGGCCCGGCACAACGAACTTGACGAACCGCGACTTGCCTAAGGCTTCTAGACGCTCATTGACGGGCAGAATGGTCGTTGAACGCGCAGCTGCTACGGCGATCTGTGGAAGTGAACAATAAAGATCGACCGTAAGCCCATTCTGCAAGTCGGGGTGATCCTTCGTTGCCACGAGCACCAATTGCTGCTCGGTCAATAATTCGCAATGATAGCCCTGCTGCGAGATTGCGCGGTAGTCGAATGCCAGCACACTTTCGCCGTAGCGCAGGTCGTTCAGAACATTCAGGGCGCGTGAGTTCGCGATCAGGAACCGCAGGCCAGGCGCGTCGGTCGTCAATTCGGCCAGCTTCGGCGTGATTAGTGAATCCGTGCCGGCTGGCAAGTCGAGCAGAAAGGTACGTGTCTCCTTGGTGGGATCGAATCGAAGCCCATTGGTCAGCGATGTGTTGATCAAACTGAGTGCCATTCTTACGCTTTCCCACATCTGGGTTGCGCGCGGTGTCGGTCTCAATCCATGACCGGATCGTATGAACAGGTCGACGCCTACCGCGTCACGAAGCCGCCCAAGTGCCTGACTTACGGCTGGCGGATTCATACGCAAGTGCTCGGCCGCCCGCTTTACAGATGATTCGGCCATCACGGCATCGAACACGACGAGGAAATTGAGATCCAGGCTCGAAAGAGGGTCGTCGGCCATTTGGGAGCCAACCTCGGTAAAATTGATTAAGAGTTGAATGGATTAAGTCTTCAGCGTTCAATAAGAAGCGTCTATAGCATACCGTTGAACAACAGTGTTACAGTTATGTTACAAATAATGGCGGACGCTTTCTTCAATGGTCGAACTTCGCCGTTGCTGGTTCAAATGCGGCGTCGCGCAACTTTGACAGCGAGCCAGTTGGCAAATTCACGACCGTGGCGATCGATCTCCAGCACGTCTCTGCCGATGCCGTAGCGCCAGGCGATGTCGCGCCGTTCAGGGTTGACCTGCAATTGGACGAAATCAGCCGCGAGGCTATCTATATCGGCCGACGACGATGCGAATCCATCGTTCGTGAGGCGCACGGCGCGACGCCGCAGGATAGCTGCGATCTGCTTCAGATCGTATTCCGGGTGATACTGCACGCCCCAAAACGAGCGCTCGCCGTCAACGATCTCAGCCGCCTGCACGTCGCTGATATTGTTGCCAGCGAGCAGTCGCGCGCCAACTGGCAGCCGGACGACTTCGTCCTGATGCGTGCACAATGCGTCGAAGACCGGACCTTTGGATCGGAACATTGGATGGTCGCGCCCGGCATCGTTCAGCGTGATCTGCCGCGCGATGCCAATTTCGTAGCCCTTCGGGTTAAGTGCGACCTCGCCGCCAAGGGCCACCGCCATCACCTGCAAGCCCCAGCAGCTGCCAAAACACGGTACTCCGCTCTCAAACGCAGCGCGCGCAAGTTCGATTTGCGCCGTAACTGCGGGCGCAATCTCGTAGGCGCTCAGCGGCGACCCGGTCCAGGCGATGCCCTCGAAGTCTGACAATGCCATGCCTTGCGGCAAGCGTTCGCCATCGGCTGCACCAAGGATGAAACATTCGATCGTCATGCCAATGCCATGTGCGTGCTTTTGCAAGGCGTTGGCGTAATTGTCACCCGAGCGTGCTCCGCCTTGCGCCACGACTGCGTCCTGAGCGGCAGATGGGCTGCCATCAACAATGAGAATTTTTGCGTTCAATTTCGTTTTCCGTGGTCAAGCAATCGGCGCTGTAAAAACGAGGTGACCAACATAGCAGAAGTCATCCAAGGCGTTGATAGGTCCTCGGGGTTTACCTTAGGCGGGTTTATGGGTATCTGGCACCAAGACATCATCGGCGCAGGATTTGAGCGGCGCGTGTGCGCCGATTCATCTGAGGATGCAACGCTATGACTGAGCTGGCTGAACAAGTCCCTCGCGGCTGGTTCTCACAGCTGCTGCGCTATCTGTCGCCATTGCGCACTGTGCAGGCTCTACGAGACGTGCTTGCGACGGGTTGGCGGATGCGCGAGCTGATATTGGAACTGACCCGGCGCGAGCTTGGCGCCAGCCATGTCGGGCACGGCTTCGGCAGTGCGTGGGTCTATATCAATCCACTCGTGATCATCGGAATTTATCTATTGATCTTCGGCTTTGTTATCGGCTCGAAGATTGCGATCACCGATACATTTCCTGGCGACTATCCAAGCTATATCGCGATCGGCCTGATGGCGTGGCTTGGCGTGCAAGCGGCTCTCATTCGCTCGACGGGTGCACTGACCGGCAACTCCAATCTCGTCAAACAGGTCGTATTCCCGATTGAGGTGCTGCCAATCGCCAGTGCCTTTGCCGCACTGTGGCCGTTCATGCCGACGCTCGGCATGGTGGTCGCCTACAAACTGGTGTTTGGAGGCGGACTGCCGCTGACGACAATACTGTTGCCGCTTGTGCTGGTGATGCAGGTAGCGCTTAGCATCGGACTGGCCTTCATGCTGGCAGCGCTGACATGTTTCGTCAGAGACCTGCGCGAGTTTGTCGGCGTGTTTTGCATGGTGGCGATGTACATCACTCCTGCCGTCTATCTGCCAGAATGGGTGCCGATTCCGTTTCAACCTCTGCTCTACATGAATCCATTCAGCTATCTGACCTGGGTCTATCAAGACACGCTCTTCTTCGGCGCGATTTTGCATCCTTGGTCATGGGCAATCCTGTTGGTGATGTCGGTGTTGAGCCTTGCGGGTGGCTATCGACTCTTCAAGAAGCTGAAGCCGTACTATGGCAACGTCCTGTGACGCGTGGCCGCCAGTTGGATCGAAAGCCACAATGGATATGAGTCTGCCAAAGCTGGACACGAGCGCGATCAGTGTGCG
>JANNRP010000409.1:0-17743 GCA_031401535.1 Hyphomicrobiaceae bacterium
ACCGCTGGCGAAGGACACCGCCCCACGCCGGGTCAAGACCATCGATGTTCCGACCGATGAAGAGAAAAAGGGGCGGCGAGGGCGGACGAAGAAGACGGGACGGCCGGGGATGTGAGGGCGGGGGAGCCCAAGTTACTAAGCGTTGGCTTGCCCGACATTTGTCTAGTTTCAGTCTCATGCTAAACTAGAAATCGAATCGATGATGTTGGTGCCTTACTTGGCAAAAGCTCGTACAAAAAAAACAACTCCAGTGGTTGCGTCTCCCGCGTCCCGTTCACGCAAGAGGCCTGCACCTATGGACACACGCATTGTCAATTTATACGTCGCGAGACTGCTCACAGCCCTGGGCGACGCAGAAGCGTTTGCCAAGATTTATGCCGAGATGGAAGGCGACCGTTCCGTCCGACAGCAGGAAGCTGTTGGTATCGCCAAGTCATTTTATGGCGATGCTAATTCGAGCATTAGCAAAATTGAAGCGTTTCGGCGGATCCGATTGCGGCAGAACGCGATCATGGACAATCGGGCAAAGACACGAGCACAGGCAGGAAAATCAGCCGCCTGAGGTAAGTGACTAAGTCTTACTTGGCAGGCGATTTCATAGCTATCCGTTCGACCAGCGGACCAAATGCGGTGAGCGCGGTTTGTCGGTCGTTGGGCGTCCCTTCGAGTACCGCTATCGATGTGCCCGCTGCGCGTGAAAATGCCGGAGTGTCCCTGATTCCGATCTCCAAAGGCCAGATTTCAAGGGCGATTTTCTCTTCCGTAAGATTGTCCTTCAGCGTGTTGACCGTTGGGACAGGAAAAGTAGTAGCGGAGCCGGGAAGCATGCTGCCAACAACACCGAGATATCGCAGATGCGGAGTAAGATTGCCCCGTCGCTGAATCTCTAATTCCTTGGCAAATGTCACGACTGCTTCGGCTGAAAGCTGGTCCATTACTGTTGGTATCAGGACGTGCGTACTCGCACATAGCGCTTGGATGCAAGCTGTACTCAAGCGCGGCGGCGCATCGATCAGAATACGGTCATACTGCCGCTGAACATCGTCGCTATGAAGCAATCTAGCCAACGCGTATGGCATGTTGGCCGACTGATCCTTGATCAACCATTCGACCAGAAGCCTGTTTTCCACACGTGCTAAATCGTAAAAGCCGGTGATAGCGTATAGCTTGAGTTGCCCACCCGCGTCCGTCACCGGAGCGCGAGCGCCAGCCGGAGTTTGATAGGCCCACGCACTACTGATAAGCCAACCTGGGGTCTTATCACCCAGTAGCGCTTCGCTGCTTTTCGATAACGCATCGCCCAACGGGCGCTGTGATTGCGCGCTCTCACCAAGCACCATGCTCGAGAGCGAACCCTGGAAGTCGAGATCAATCACAAGAACCCGCTCGCCACGCAACGCGAACATCGCAGCTACATTGGCGGTGATTGTGCTCTTACCCACGCCGCCCTTCAAATTCGCGAGCGTGATGATCGGAATGCTACTTTCCATTCGCAGTTTATAGTTTTCCGGCTGAGCGACCGGTTGCGTAAGCCAGATGCCGCGATCACCCGTCACTGCGCCGCGTGCGCGCTCCAGACGCTGAATTGCGTCGCGATCAGTGATGATGGCTCGAACAATGCGCTTTAAAAACTTCAATGCTTTCCAGCTCACCCACCCTGTGACGGTCGCCGCCGCTAAACCAATTATTGAAAGAACAATCTTGCTTGCAACTTCATCAGAGCCTGGCATAACGCGCAGAAGCCAAGCGATTGCATTCAAAATATTGTCCATAGAAGCACTCCAACCCAAAGCTTGAGTTTCGATAGCATACTGGTTGAAAAGTGTCGTCAGACGTCGGCGTACTTGGTTTGCTCAATCATTAGCTCAGAAGCTGATTGGCCTTGCACTTGCTGGCCCCCAACGCAGTCCGCGCCACGCCCTTCTGAGTCGGCATCTTCATTCACTTCGGCGTTTTGATCATCGAATGTCTTGCAATTGCCGTCGGGCCGGTCCATGTAACGTCCGCCGGTGAGTTCCGCGTTGGAGCACACCCTCACGAATTCTGGCTTAAGTCTCGCGCGACCCTTAACGGCTGCCCTGTCTTTTTCCGACTTCTGAGATCTCGGGACCGAGCGTGCGGTCCACCGACTGGCTAAACACTCACGCATCTTAGTTCGGAAAGGACTTTTACCATGTCTCGCATCACAGGCACCGTTAAATTCTTCAATGGCGCCAAGGGCTTCGGCTTCATCCAGCCAGCTGACGGTTCCAAGGACGTGTTCGTGCACGCGACCGCTCTCGAGCGCGCTGGCATCCGCAGCCTCAACGAAGGTGACAAGGTCAGCTTCGAGCTCGAAGATGACCGCAAGGGTCGCGGCAAGCAGGCCGGCTCGATCGAGCTCGCCTGAGCCCAACCGGCAGCTTCGGCTGCATGGTTAGAAACTGATAGCGCCGCCCGGGACCAGTTCCGGGCGGCGTTTTCATTTGAAAATCGCGCTGCCACAAAACATATATTGCTTGTCTGCACGGCAATTTACCAAGGTGCAGGCCACTTGCACGGTGTACCCTGGACACGTCTTGCGAAACCGATCCCTCCGGTTCACCGTTGTTGACAGAATTAGTGCCAAATAGTGCTTTCGGGAGTTGGCTGTGACGGGCTTGACCACGCATAAACACGACAGGCGCATGCGATCGATGACGCAGCCGATTGCAGCCGTGCTGGGAACAGCAGCTCTCGTGATCGCGACCATACCACCAGCACAGGCACAGAAGGTTGAGGCTGGGCCGTTCGCAAACCTCAGCGGCACGTGGACGGGCGGCGGTCAAGTCAGGCTGGAGGGCGGCAAAAACGAGCGCATTTCATGCAAGGCCTACTATGTCCCACGCGACGGCGGGGCAGCCCTCGGGCTATCGCTGCGCTGCGCCTCCACCAGCTATACGATCAATCTGCGAGCGAACATGGCGGTGACGGGCGGACGCGTCACCGGTGACTGGGAAGAGGCCACATTCAACGCATCGGGAACCGTTGTTGGACGGGCGAGCCCGGGAACGTTAGCCGTTGCGATCAGCGGCGGCGGCTTTAGCGGCTCTATGTCGGTATCCTTCGGCAGCGCCACGCAGCAGGTGTCGATCAGCAGTAGCGGCACCGCTCTGCAAGGGGTATCGATCCGGCTCGCCAAGGGCTGAGTAGCCCTCACCGTCGGCTTTCTTTTTGATTGCCGCATCCGGCTGCCCCGACAGGGAGCAGGCCGGAATCGACGATCTTCTCAGCCACGCCCGACGAATGGCATTTTGGTGGCCATCACTGTCATGAACTGCACGTTGGCGTCGAGCGGCAGGCTCGCCATGTAGCGCACGGCACTGGCGACGTGGGCGACATCCATCACAGCTTCCGGTGCGATCTGCCCGTTTGCCTGCGGCACGCCAGCTTTCATCCGCCCGCCCATATTCGTGTCAGCATTGCCGACGTCGATCTGCGAGCATGCAATGTCGTTGATGCGGCCATCAAGCGAGATGCACTTAGTCAATCCGGTAATCGCGTGCTTGGTCGACGTATAGGCGACCGACATCGGGCGCGGCGCGTGCGCCGAGATCGAGCCGTTGTTGATGATGCGCCCACCCTTGGGCGTCTGTGCCTTCATGATCTTGATCGCTTCCTGCGCGCACTGAAAACAGGCAGTGAGATTGAGATCGACGACCTTTTTCCACGTCTCCAGCGGGATGTCTTCCATGGGACCTGCTGGCAAGCCCATCCCGGCGTTGTTGAACAGCACGTCCAAACGACCGAACGTCGCTTTCGTTTTAGCAAACACGGCCACTACCTGGGCCGGATCGCTGACATCAGTCGGCACTGCCAGCATCCGCCCGCCGCCTGCCTTCGCCATGGCAGCGGTTTTATCGAGTTCTTCGGCCCGCCGTCCAACTAGCACGACGTCATAGCCATCGGCCTGTAGTGCGAGCGCCGACGCACGTCCTATGCCCGAGCCAGCGCCGGTAATGAGTGCAACTTTGTTCTGGGCCATTGGGGCCTCCCTGTTTTCGTGTTTTGCCTGATTTCGTGTTTTGATCGCGCCAAAGTGTACAGCCGTCTAGCGTTATGGCTAGACAGTACCGTAGCAAGGCACCGGCCACATCTGGGAATAGCTTGATGAAAACGACGACCGTCGCAATTGCCGGTTTGGGCGCAATCGGTAAAGTTCTGGCCAAAACGCTGGCCGGGGCTACGCCGTTGCCGGGACTCAGTCTGGGCGCTGTGGCAGCGCGGGATGCAGCCAAGGCGCAAGCCTGGCTTGAGCGCGAGCACATCGACGTGCCCGTGGTCGCCTTGACCGACCTTCCGGACTATTGCGACCTTGCTGTCGAATGCGCTCCAGGCGCGATCCTCCCCGAGATTTGCACGCCAATGCTCACCGCAGGCAAGTCCGTGATGGTGCTGTCGGCGGCAGCACTATTGAAACACCCGGCGTTGATCGAACTGGCACAGGCCCATGGCGGCCAGATCATCGTTCCAAGCGGCGCGCTGTTGGGTCTCGACGCGGTGACCGCTGCTGCCGAAGGCACCATTCAGACCGTCCGCATGATCACGCGTAAGCCGCCCAACGGGCTGGCAGGCGCGCCGCACCTCGAACGCAATAACATCAACATCAGCGGACTGACCGCGCCGAAATTGGTGTTCTCCGGCACCGCCCGTGAGGCAGCCCTTGGATTTCCGGCGAACGTCAACGTCGCGGCCGCCTTGTCGCTTGCCGGTATCGGACCGGACCGCACCACGATCGAGATCTGGGCCGACCCCCGTGTTACGCGCAATTGCCATTCGATCGAAGTAGTATCGGATGCAGCGACCTTCACGGTCGCGATCGAGAATGTGCCGTCGGACAATCCAAAGACCGGTCGAATTACCGCTCAGTCGGTGATCGCCGCCCTGCGCAAGCTGAAAGCACCGCTGCGCATCGGCACGTGAGCCACACGTTGTGAAAAATCGGTGCCGCGGCCCCGTTTCGGCGCACTTGTTCGTGCTATTTTAAGAGCTTGAAGTTCATCCTTGAGTTGCACCCGCCAGGGCCCGCCCCCATTGAGAGACTAGACCACCATGCGCATGATCGTAGTCATAGGACTGGCCCTTGCCACCGGCCTAGCCGCTAGCACCGAAGTCAACGCCCAACGCGGCTATCGCAATTCACCGCAGGATGGCGGCTTCGTCACTGCCGAAAGCCGCTTCGGCCATGGCACCGTCTCCGGCCCGGTGCGGCCTGCAAATCGAGGCGGATTCCAGGTTCGCATGCCCGGCGGCACCTGGATCGACTGCCGCCGCAGCTGCTCCGAAACCCTGCGCGTCGAGACGGTGGATTTCTGGGAGAACAAGGGCGCCGGACAGAATAGCCGCATCGATAACGAGTGCGGGATCTTTGGTTGCCTCGGGCGCGGATATCGCTTCTGACACCGCAATTCCCATACACGCCGCAGCCGATTGAATTCAGCTGCGGCGTTTTGCGTTCATCGCTTACTTGATCAAGCCTTCCGCCGTCAGCGCAGCGTGCACGGCAGGCCGCGCCTCCATGCGCTTCATAAAGGCCTGGACATGCGGATAGGGCGTCAGGTCGATCTTGGTCGACGTCGTCCAGCGCAGCGTTGTGAAGCAATATGCATCCGGGCACGAGAAAGCTTTGCCCATCAGATAATCGTGTTTGGTGAAATGCGCTTCAAGATGGGAGAGCCGCGTTGCCAGCCGGTCACGGGCAATCTGCTTGGCCTCTTCTGGCATCGCCGGATTGAAGAGCGGCGAAAAACCTTTGTGCATCTCAGTCGACACAAAGTTCAACCATGACTGCATCTTGTAACGGTCTAGCGTGCCGTTGGCTGGTGCCAGATGCTTTTCCGGCGCCTTGTCGGCAATGTATTGCACGATGGCCGGGCCTTCAGTGAGGATCGTGCCGTCGTCGAGCGCAAGCGCTGGGACATAGCCGAGTGGGTTGATCGCCTTGTAGTCAGCGCCGCCTTCCATCGTCTTGGCGCGGATGTCGGTTTTGATCGGCTCGAATGGCAAACCGGCTTCCTTGAGAACGATATGGCAGCTCAGCGAGCACGTGCCCGGCGCGTAGAACAGCTTCAACATATCCTGATTTCTCCTATTTGTTCAGTTGATCGGAACAATAAAACAAAGGCATATTTGATGCATTACCAAACCCCTGGCAAGGGGCGACTACAGTAACATCTTGTCTCAATACCGGCAGCAGCGGTTGTGTTTGGCACCGGCACCCGGCTATACCCTGCTGCAAGGTTTTTCCTAACTCTGCAAACCGGCGATTAATGGGACTAGGGCGATATGGCAGGTGACGAGCACACATCGGCCGTGCCGATCGGCACGCTCATGGCAGGTAAGCGCGGCCTCATTATGGGTGTCGCCAATAATCGCTCCATCGCCTGGGGTATTGCCAAGGCCGTAGCAGCGCAAGGTGCAGAAGTCGCGCTGACCTATCAGGGTGATGCCTTGAAGAAGCGCGTTGTACCGCTGGCAGAGGAACTCGGCTCAACAGTTGTATTGCCCTGCGATGTGACAGACGCTGAGTCGATGGATGCGGTGTTTGCCGCGCTCAAGGAAAAATGGGGAAGGCTCGACTTTCTCGTGCACGCGATCGCCTATGCCGACAAGGCGGAACTCGACGGCCGCTACGTCGACACGACTGAAGGTAACTTCACGAAATCGCTGATGATTTCGTGTTATTCTTTCACAGCTCTCGCCCAACGGGCCGAAAAGCTGATGACCGAAGGCGGCTCCATGCTGACCTTGAGTTATTACGGCGCCGAGAAGGTGATGCCCCACTACAACGTCATGGGGGTTGCTAAGGCCGCGCTCGAAGCTAGTGTGCGGTATCTCGCTGCAGACCTTGGCCGCAATGCGATCCGCGTCAATGCTATTTCTGCAGGGCCAATTAAGACGTTGGCCGCATCTGGCATCTCCGATTTCCGCTATATCCTAAAATGGAATGAGTATAATTCAGCCCTGCGCCGCACCGTCACCATCGAAGAGGTTGGTGCCTCGGGTTTATATTTGCTTTCGGATCTTGGCCGTGCCGTGACGGGTGAAATCCACCATGTCGATGCCGGTTACCACGTTCAGGGTATGAAGAACGAAGACGCTCCGGATATCTCGGTCGCAAAGAGCGAATAAATTACGGGCGTGGACTGCCGACTGCGGCACGCAAGTCTGGACTTGAAGGCGCGTGTTGTCGACCGCTTGTGCCGTCGCTGAGTGGATCGCACTGACCGCAACCTTTTGGAGAGTGCCCGTGACCATCTCAAGTCGCCGCCTGATCCTCGCGAAACGACCGCCGGCCGGGCTCGTGCCGCACGACATCTTCCAGATCGACGAAGGCCCGGTCAGCGCGCCGGGGCCGGGCGAGTTCCGCGTTAAAATTGAAGTCATTTCGCTCGATCCAGCCATGCGCGGATGGATCAACGATGGCAAATCCTATGTCGCGCCGGTGCCCGTTGGTGGCGTCATGCGGGCCTATGCGTCAGGCCACGTCGACGCGTCGAACCATCCGGACTTCAAGATTGGCGACGCGGTACAAGGGCTGTTCGGAGCACAAACTCACGCTGTCTCGAATGGCGAGCGAGTGTTTAAGGTGGATACGGCATTAGCGCCACTGGAACGTTGGATCGGCGGGTTGGGTATGCCGGGTTGGACCGCCTATTTTGGTTTACTCGATGTCGGCAAGCCCAGAGCCGGGGACACCGTGGTTGTATCAGCTGCATCTGGCGCCGTCGGGTCAATCGTTGGACAGATCGCCAAGATAAAGGGCGCGCGCGCCGTCGGCATCGCCGGTGGTGCGGAAAAGTGTCGTTACGTTGTGGAAGAACTGGGGTTCGATGCCTGCGTCGACTATAAGGGTGGCAATCTCGCAGGCGACCTGAAGGCAGCATGCCAGAACGGCATCGATGTCAGCTTCGAGAACGTCGGTGGCGTGATCATGGATACCGTACTCGGCCAGATGAATACGTTTGGCCGCGTCGCTGTCTGTGGCCTGATCTCAGCGTATACGGCAACCGTCGCACCGCCCGCCTTGACAAACCTGCGCTGCATCCTGACGCAACGACTTAAGATGCAGGGCCTGATCGTTTTTGACTGGGAAAAGCAAATTCCGGAAGCAATGTCGGTGCTCGGCACCTGGCACAAGGAAGGCCGCCTCAAGATTCGTGAGGATGTGCGGAGCGGCGGCCTCGATGCCTTTGTCGATACGCTCAATCTGCTCTATACCAGCGGCAACCAAGGGAAACTTGTGCTGAAGGTTTGATGCAGTGCTGAAAGATGGACTCACCCTCTATGTCATCCGGCATGGCGAAACAGACTGGAACGCAGCGGGCCGCTTGCAAGGCCAAATCGATATCCCATTGAACGACACCGGTCGCGGGCAAGCCGCCCGCAATGGCCAGCGCTTGCGCGATCAATTCGCCGATCCGACAACCCTCGACTTCGTCGCAAGCCCGCTCAGCCGTGCCTTCGAGACCATGCAGTTGCTACGCGAGGCAATGGGTTTGGCTCGCGATGGTTTTGCCACGGACGACCGATTAAAAGAGATCAGCTACGGCGTGTGCGAGGGGCGGACGTGGCCGCAATTGCCGCCGGTCGACCGGGCAGGCGTCGCACGCTCGAAGGACCCGTTCAACTGGAAGCCAGATGGCGGAGAAAGCTACGCCGATCTGACGCGACGGACTGCCGATTGGCTCACTGGCATCACCCGCAATACGGTTGTCGTGACACACGGCGGCATCACCCGGGCATTGCGCGGGCTGGTCGTCGGCATCGTGCCCGAAAAAGTACCGTCTCTGAAAGTCCCACAAGACCGCGTGCTGGTACTGCGCCCAGCATCCATGGCGTGGATGTAATCGCCCTCGCAGCAATTGGCAGAGCCTAGTTAAGTTGCCCTGTGTTCAATTGATGCACGTCTAAGGTCGCCTTTTGCCCGTCCCAGGACCGGCGTCCGTCGTCGAACTTTTGGCACGAATGGAGCGGGTGCCAGTCAAGCCAGCTTCGCTGGCGGCCTCTTGCAAGGCATGCCTGAACTCATCGCGCTGCTCGTGGATCGACGCTATCACCGGACCGGTGGGAACGCCCAATCCGACGAGTGCGGCCTCAGATAACTGCAGGCTGGCTTCGATGGTCTCAGGCACGGCATCAGTGACCCCGATGGCGTACAAATGCCGGGCATGGTCCGCGTCACGGGCTCGGGAAACGATGAGAATATCAGGCCTGGCTGCGCGAACCTCCCGCACGATCTCATCGATTAGCAATTGTGTGTGGATGGTGACGATCACGCCCGAGGCCGCCATCAATCCACAGGTTTGCAGGAAGGCAGGGCTCGTTGCATCGCCAAAATATACCGGGTCGCCGATGCGGCGGCTCTGTGTCACGGTGTTGGCATTGTGATCAACGGCCGTATATGCGACCCCGTGCCGTCTGAGCATGCCGCACACGAGTGTACCCACCCGCCCATAGCCAATTACGATGGCGTGCCGCTGCTGTGGCTCGGGCTGAACCGCGAGCGCCGGGTCAACCACCCGGGCCTTCTCCAGAGCAGACGAGAGCCGACGCGCCATGATGGCGAGAACCGGGATCAGTGCCATCGTCAATGAGGCAACAGCTAGCGTAAAGCTCGCGACCCGCGGTGTGACGACGCCAAGCGCGCCGGCAAGCCCAATGCCAACGAACGCGAATTCGCCACCAGGGCCGAGCAACATCCCGGTCTCAACCGATGTCGGCCAGGACAACCTGAACAGCCGAGCAAGGCCAATCAGCACCGCAGCCTTCAGTCCGATCAAACCGAGCACACAGGCCAACAACCAAAGCGGCTCCCTGGCCAATTCGCGTGCGTCGATGCTCATGCCAACGGTAAAAAAGAAGATGCCGAGCAGCAGGCCCTTGAACGGCTCAATCGTGGCTTCGATGGCCTTGCGGTACTCGGTTTCTGCAAGCAACAACCCGGCAACAAACGCACCGAGCGCCATCGATAGATCTGCGGCCGCTGCAATCACGCCTGTGCCAACGATCACAAACAAAATGGCCGCGATGAACAACTCGTTGGACTGGGTTCGTGCCACATGCCGAAACAGCGGACGCAGAAATGCCCGGCCCACCACGACAATCAACGCCACGGCAGCGACAGCCTGCAGTAATGCAGTACCAATTGTTGACAAAACCGAGCCAGTATTATCGCCGCCAAGGATCGAAACAAACATCAAAATAGGAATCACCGCGATATCCTGCGCTAGCAGGACAGCAAAGCTCGCCCGCCCGGTGCTCGTCGCCATGCGGCCTTGGCTCGACAATACCTCCAGCACAATTGCCGTCGATGACAACGCGAGACAAGCACCGAGCAATATTGCAATTGGCGCGTTCTGTCCGGCCAGAGCGATCACCGTTGCCAGGATCACCGTTGTGATCAAGACCTGCATACCGCCGAGACCGAAAACCAAACGGCGCATGGCCATCAATCGCTCATAGGACAGCTCCAGCCCGATCAGAAACAACAGGAATACGATCCCAAGATCGGCGATGCCAGCCACGTTTTTTGCATCGACCACCGTGAACCAGTAGAGCAGCGGAATTTGTGCGATGAACGAGCCAAGCCCGAGTGGACCAAGCAATGCCCCAGCGCCGAGATAGCCGAGCACCGGGCTGATGCCCCAACGGTGCACCATCGGCACGACGACGCCCGCTGTGCCAAGGACGACCAGAGCATCGCTGTAGACTGAAATGTTGATAGACGATGCCACAGTGTGCTCCGCCGCCTTTGCAGGCTTTCTAACTTGAATTGCGGGAGCTATGGCGGTGGCACATGCGGGTCCATCCGCTTACTGATCGAAAAACTTGTTCGGCTTTAGGAAAAACGACAGCACGACGCAGCCGTCGGGCGAATGGGCGCTGTGACGGCTGCCCGCCGGACGCCAGACATAGTTTCCGGGAGTTGCGACGCCCTCGCTATCCGCCAGAGAACCTTCGATGACATAGCTCTGCTCAATCTCAACGTGCTCGTGATCGGGCAGCTTCGCGCCCGGCGCAAAGCGCGTCAGCGCCGTGAGCAGGCCAGTCTCCTTGTCCTCCATCAGGATTTTCAGTTCAATGCCAAGAAAGCGAGTTGGAACCCAAGGTAACTGGGCCACATCAACATAGCGCGACGCCAATGCGCCGAGCGTTGAATGATTGGCGGCAGAGGGCGTGGTCGTGGTCATGTTTAAGAACTCCTCAGAGGGTCAATAAGCCACGGTGGGCGAGATTACGCATAAGATCGGCAACGCCATACGACCAAGGCGCAGCCTTGTCGGACATCGTGATCCGGTTCGAAAGACTGCCAAGCGCGGTGGCATGGATCGTCACCACGTCGCCGTCGTGATGCGTGAAGCCCATGCCCGGGCTTCCACGATCCTCCTTCGGCGCGAACATGGTGCCAAGGTAGAGCACCGCGCCATCCGGATACTGATGCGTGCGATTAAGCAACTGAGCAGCTAGATCAGCCGGATCGCGTGCGATTTCGGCCATGGACGATGCACCTGTCAACCGATAGCCATCGGCGCCATCGACGGTAAGGCGAACCTCAATGGCGCGGACGGTATCAAGTGTGAACGTATGGTCGAAAAAGCGGATGAACGGACCGATCGCGGCCGACGCATTATTGTCCTTGGCCTTTGACAGCAACAGGGCTGAACGCCCTTCGAAGTCACGCAGGTTGACGTCATTGCCAAGAGTCGCACCGACGATCTTGCCAGTCGAGGCGACAGCCAGCACCACCTCTGGCTCGGGGTTGTTCCAGGTTGAGCGTGGATGCAGGCCAGCCTCCATGCCGTGGCCAACAGCGCTCATCGGTTGCGCCTTGGTGAATATCTCAGCATCGACGCCAATCCCCACCTCAAGATACTGCGACCATGCGCCTTGCGCGATCAACACCTCCTTCAAGGCCAGCGCCTGTGGCGAGCCCGGTTTCAAATTGCGCAAATTGCCGCCCAACAGCTGTTCGACCGACGCGCGGATCGCATTCGCCCTTTCAGGCGCGCCCTTGGCTTGTTCTTCTATTACGCGTTCGAGCATCGACCGAGGGAATGTGACGCCCGCCGCCTTGATCGCCTGCAGGTCAACCGGTGCCAACAGCCACGGCTTGCCCCCATCGCGCAGGGCTTCAGGCGTGTTGGCCAGTAATTCACCGAGCGACCCGATGCGCTCTCCCGGAGCGCCACGAACAATGATCGAGGGATCGGAGGCTTCGCACAGATCGCGCATCGTTGGTGCCGCAGGTGATATGTCGAACACGCCCGCCGAACGGATTGCGACAACGGATGGCCCACCTAAATCGGGGCGCCAGACGCGTCCGGCAAGAGCGCCGACTGTGCCATCCTGCGGCAGCGTCAAGGCTTCAGTTACACGTGCGCGCATACGACATCTCCCAATCGGCTTGCCCGGCTCTGGTCAATACCTGCGAGCTCACGTTTGACTTGCAGGCACCGGAGCCCTCATCATGCACAGCTGGCCGGTCAAAGGGGAATGCTAAATCACGCATATCCCCATGCCTAGCCATATGGCCCAAGCGGCATGCGACAAACGACATGTCACAGGCAAACACAAGGGAGCGGGTTACCATGCCGAAGCCGGTCACGGCTCAAACCGGCGAGGCCAGCTTGGAAATGGGTGGCGGCGAACGTCGATCAAGCACGCAGCGTGCTTACGACGAGTTGCGCCGCCGCATCCTCTCGAACGAGATGCCGGCAGGGGCACAATACCTGGAGCAGGCGCTTGCCGACGAACTAGGCATGAGCCGCACACCGGTACGCGAGGCGTTGATCCGCTTGAGCGACGAGCGGCTGGTCGAGGTCCGTCCACGACACGGAGCGCGCGTACTACCGGTATCCGTTGCGGATATGGCCGAGATCTACGAACTGTTGACTGTGCTCGAGGCGCTCGCCGCCCAGCGCATCGCCGAACGTGGTCTCGAAATGAGCGAGCTGTCACGCCTCGACGGTCTAATCGCGGCCATGGAGCGCGCTTTGGAGATCGACGATCTCATTGCGTGGTCGGGCCTCGACCAGGATTTCCATACCGCGATCGTCGAGCTCTCCGGCAACCACCGTCTGTCGCAAGTGGCGGCGATGTTTCGCGACCAAGCCCACCGCGCCCGCATGCAGACCTTGACGCTGCGGCCAAAGCCGACACAGTCAAACCGCGATCATGCGGCGCTGGTATCAGCAATCCGGCGCCGCGACGCAGCGGCAGCCCACGACATCCACCGCCGTCACCGGCTCGAAGCCGGCCGCATGCTGCTCAAATTGCTCGCCGCACAAAAACCCGAGGGTATCTAAAATGGCACGCCGTCATAGATGGCCATCAAATCAAGAACTGCTGCCGTTCCTGCGAGCGTGATCGATTGGTCCAGGCGATCGAACCGCTCATTCTGCCAGGAACCACCCGCGTCGCGCGTATAGACCAGAACATCAACGACATCGGGGTCGACGAGGGTGATTGTTTTCAGTGCCGGGTGACGCATGTATTCGGCAAGTTTGACATGGCGGTCCGTCTTGCGGGTGGTCGGGGAAAGTATTTCGAACACTGCAACGGGATTGTGCGCCTCGTATGTTTTGGATTCGGGTGGCGCACATTCTATCGTGACATCTGGACGACGTACTTTCTCAATGGCGGTTCGCACAGCCGTGTCAGCCGTTGTGGGGCGGCAGCCCGTACCACGCAATTGCGGGTGCAATGCTGCGATGATGTTGACGACGATTTGATCATGTACATTGCTCGCTCCCGTCATCGCACGCAAAGGCGCAGGCACGCCGTCAACGAGTTCGTAACGCTGATCCTGTGACAAGTTCCAGATCAGGAACTCGTCCGCCGTCATGTCTTTGATCTTTGCCTCAGCCATGTTCGAACCCTTTTGCGCCGCATCGGGTTGGCTCTGCGACGCAGAGTCGAGTGCGACCAAAAATCAATGATTATCGCGCGGCACGCCCTTGGTCTCGGCGATGCGCTGATACTTGATGGCGGGCTTCAGCACCATACCGTTCGACAACTCGTCGACCATACCGCGCTGAATTTCCTGCCACGGCGTCTGATGGGCCGGATACTTGTAGCCACCCGCTGCTTTGAGAGCGGCCCGGCGCTTATCCAAGTCTGCATCGGAAATCAAAATGTTGGCCGAGCGCTTGCCGAGATCGATGCGCACCTTGTCACCGGTCTTAAGCAGCGCGAGCCCACCGCCGGATGCTGCCTCAGGTGACGCATTTAGGATCGACGGCGAACCGGATGTGCCTGACTGGCGCCCATCCCCGATGCAGGGTAATGCGCTGACGCCCTTTTTTAGAAGGTAGTCGGGCGCGCGCATATTTACCACTTCCGCGGCACCTGGATAACCGATCGGCCCGACGCCACGCATGAACAACACCGAGTGCTCATCGATCTCAAGCTTTGGATCGTCGATCCGCTTGTGATAATCTTCCGGTCCGTCAAACACGATCGCACGACCTTCAAACGCCATCGGGTCTTTTGGATTCGACAAATAGCGGCGACGGAACTCCTCGGTGATGACCGACGTCTTCATAATGGCACTGTCGAACAGGTTGCCCTTGAAGTTCAAGAAGCCCGCCTGTGCTTTCATAGGCTTGTCATAAGTCTTGATGACGGCGCGATCTTCAGCGAACCGGCCCTTACAGTTTTCGAGCAGCGAACGACCATTAACGGTAATGGCATCACCGTTGATTTTGCCATGGGCTGCAAGCTCAGCAACGACAGCGGGCACACCCCCGGCACGGTGATATTCCTCGCCCAGATACTCGCCCGCTGGCTGTACGTTGACGATCAACGGGATATCGTAGCCGATGCGCTCCCAGTCGTCGCAGGTCAGTTCGACACCAATATGGGCTGCGATCGCGTTAAGATGGATCGGCGCGTTGGTCGAACCTCCGATGGCCGAGTTCACCACGATAGCATTCTCGAAAGCAGCCATGGTCAGCACTTTCGAAGGACGCAGGTCTTCCCACACCATATCGACGATGCGACGGCCGGTCTCATAGGCCATTTGCTGGCGTTCCCGGTAGGGCGCAGGGATTGACGCGCAACCCGGCAGGCTCATGCCGAGTGCCTCAGCGAGCGAATTCATCGTGCTCGCTGTGCCCATGGTATTGCAGTGGCCGGCCGACGGCGCCGACGATGCGACCAGTTCGAGGAAGCCCTGGTAGTCAATCTCGCCCTTGGCCATCATTTCGCGCGCCTTCCAAACTATGGTGCCGGAGCCGGTGCGCTCGCCCTTGTGCCAGCCGTTGAGCATCGGCCCGCCCGACAGCACAATCGCTGGGATATCGACGGTGGCGGCGCCCATAATGAGCGCAGGCGTGGTCTTGTCACAGCCGGTCGTCAGCACGAGCCCGTCGAGGGGATAGCCATAGGCGATCTCGACGAGGCTGAGATAGGTCAGATTACGATCAAGCGAAGCGGTCGGCCGCTTGCAGGTTTCCTGCATCGGATGGACAGGGAACTCAAACGGCACGCCGCCGGCTTCACGGATGCCATCACGCGTGCGGTCAGCGAGGAAAATGTGGTGGCGGTTGCACGGCGAGATGTCCGAACCGGTCTGCGCGATACCTATGATCGGGCGCCCTGATTGCAGCTCTTCCAACGTCAAGCCAAAGTTCATCGTGCGCTCGAGATAGAGCGCAGTCATGTCAGGATTGTCAGGGTTGTCGAACCACTGGCGCGAGCGCAACTTCTTGATCTGAGTGGCGGTTGGCTTTTTCATGGACGCTTCCTCACAATGCTTCTGTTATTAGCGTGGAGTGTAGTCCGCAGGTCAGGCCCGTCAACGTCATGCGAGCGTGCGGTCAGGCGGGCGGCGCGACCGACAAGCCGTTGGCCTTATGCCGCTCGATCGCATTCGCAACGAAGCCAGAGGCCTTCACCTCCTCGACGAAGGCGCTGAGAAACGCCGCCCCGGCGGTATTCTTGCGGTCGGTGCCAATGGCTTGCTGTACAGACGTGAACTGGCCGTCGAGAATGCGGGCGCCGGGCAACATGGCAACATCGGACAACAGGCGCGCCTTGAGACCGGCCAGTGCGTCAAGCTTGTCGGCGGTAAAGCGCACGAACGAGCTGTCTATACTATCGGTACGCACCAGTTCGGCATGCTTGATGTTACGGTCGAGCCAGAGACCATAAGCGCTGCGCCCCATGACTGCGATGCGCACGCCGGGCTTGTCAACATCTGCGATTGTTTTGAGGGCTGAGTCAGCCGGCACCAGATAGGTCGACGGAATTTCACAGTAAGCGGCGGTGAATGCGATCTTCTCGGCGCGCGCCGGTTCAGCCCCGATCAGGCCGATGTCCCAGACGCCCGTACCGGCCGCGTCGGCAAGTTCGCCCGGCTGTGGATAGGGTATAAACCGTGCCGAGACGCCGAGGCGCGCTGCAATCTCGCGCGCCATGTCAGGCGACACGCCGTCCGGCTCGCCATTGGCGCGCTTTCCCGTAATCAACAAGAAGTTGGCCATGTTGACGCCAGCGCGCAGGACACCGGTGGGGGCCAGTTCGGCAACGATGGCGGGGGTGACGGCGAGCGACATGCGGGACGTTTCCGTTTTTAAGTGCTGCTCTGACTGAGCCTGCGCCGTTATCGCATGTTGCCCGGCGCTCGCACAGACAGGAGTTGCATCTCACCCATGCACCGTTCATGCTTCACGTCACGGGCAGTCTAAAGCACCTTGCTCGCCTCACGCGATATAGGGGTTCGACGCACGCTCTTCGCCGATCGTGCTGGTGGGGCCATGACCGCAGATGAAGGCGACGTCGTCGCCGAGCGGCAGCAGCTTGGTCTTGATCGCGGCAATGAGCTGGTCGTGACTGCCACCCGGCAGGTCGGTGCGCCCGACCGAGCCCTGGAACAGCACATCGCCCACGAGGGCGAACCGTTGCGCGCGGTTGAAAAACACCATCGAGCCCGGTGAATGACCGGGACAATGCAGCGTTTCGAACGTGTGGCCAGCGACCGTCACGGTGTCACCCTCGACCAGCCAACGGTCGGACGTCGCGTTCTTCATCGTCCCCGGCACACCGTAAGACGCTGCCTGCTTTTCCACGTTCTGCATCAGCGGTTCGTCGGCACGGTGCGGGCCCTCGACCGGCACACCACCGAGCGCCAACTTGAGATCGGCAACACCACCAACGTGATCGAGGTGGCCGTGCGTCAGTATGATCTTTTCGATCGTGATTCCCGCTTGGCTGATCGCAGCCTGGATGCGGTCGACATCCCCGCCCGGATCGACGACCGCGCCAATCTTCGTCGCCTCGTCCCACAGCAGCGTGCAGTTCTGCTGGAACGGTGTGACGGGCACGATGGCGGCCTTGAGGGCGGAAGGTGCGGGTGTGGCGGGATTGGCGGCGGACATGGGCGGCTCGGACGTTTGATGGGTGGGGTACAAAAATCTACTCATCGCTAAAAGCACAGGCACTGACCACAATACAAGCCTACGTCTATTGCGTGGCCACCCGTGCCTGCCACAGACATAGGGCTGGCGTCACGATCAGTTCCATGCCGAGGCCGAACATCATTCCGACCGACGGCACGCCGTGGACCAACAAGCCTGCCAAACGACCAAGGCCACCAACGACCACAATCACTGTCAGCAGTTGAACTTGCGCCGTCACCACCGTGATACGTGGCACGAACGACCAGAATGCCAAGCCGATCCCAAGCAGCAAACCGGATAAATACCGGAAGTGGCTGTCAACC
>JANNRP010000410.1:0-6769 GCA_031401535.1 Hyphomicrobiaceae bacterium
GGGCTGGCGGCAGGCGTGGCCGGGGCAGCCTCGGCCGTCATCACCCTTGGGATATTCGTGACCTTGTCGCTTGCGCTGGGCGTGACGACACGAATACAGCTCCTCGAGCTCGCCCAGGCGGACCATCCCTTGCTGCATCGCCTGCAGGAGGAGGCAGCCGGCACCTTCCACCACAGCATGATGGTCGGGTCGCTCGCCGAACGGGCCGCCCAATCCATAGGCGCGGACGCGCTGCTCGCCAAGGTGGGGGCGTACTACCACGACATCGGTAAGCTCTCACGCCCGGGACACTTCGTCGAGAACCTCCAGGAAGCTTCCGAGAGCCCGCACAATACGCTGGCGCCCGCCGAGAGCGCCGCCGTCATTCGCGACCACGTGAAGGATGGGCTGGAGCTCGCGCGCCGCAATCGGCTTCCTCACGCCGTTCGTGCCTTCATCCCGGAACACCACGGGACGCGCCTGGTCACGTACTTCTACCGGCGCGCGGCGGAATCTGGGGCATCACCAGAACCGGGTGAATTTCGCTACCATGGCCCGCGTCCCGCGACGCGAGAATCGGCCATTGTGATGCTCGCGGATTCCTGCGAGGCCGTGGTGCGCGCGCGCGAGGACCGGACCGCCGGTACCATCGACAGCCTGGTAGACGGGATCTTCGCCGAGCGCCTCGCAGAGGGACAGCTCGACGAGTGCGACATTACGATGAAGGAGATCCAACAGGTGGCGCGAAGCTTCAAATCCACTCTGCGCGCCGTCTATCACCCGCGCATCGAGTATCCGCAACCGACGGCGGACGAACTGGCGGCGCTCGCCGGAAACGTCTGACATAGCGCCCCAACCGCAGCGGGGTTCCTCCACCGATGGACGCTTGGACGAATCTGCGGGCATACTCGGACATGCGTTTCGCTGTCGTTCGATTCCCCGGCACGTGGAGTGACCGGGACACCTATCACGTCCTTCATAACGTCCTCGGCCAGGAAGCGGACATAGACCTTGCGGCCCTCGTCGATACGATAGACGAGCTTGAAGGTCTTCATGTCGCGCACGCCCTTTAGGCCGTGCACATAGGGACGGAATGCGCCATCCGAGTCGAGCCAGGAGATCGTTTGCGGCGGAATGTAACCACGGCGCGAGTCGCTTGCCTCAGGATCGGTATAGGCAAGGAAATCGGCCAGGACGACGACGAGATAGAACAGCGCGACGACAAACATGCTCACAACGGCAAGCTTGTGCTTCTTGAAGCGCCACCAGATCAGCTGCCGCTGGGACGCAACGGCGATGCGATCTTCCGCAACTGCACCTTGCATCGTCGGTGCGCGGCCGAGCAGGCGATTGGCGAGGCTAGCCAACGTGCTCATGCGTGCGCGCCTAAGCGACGCCACTGCGTAAGTTGGGTTAGCGCCTCAATTGGCGTGCAACCCAACATCTCGCTGCATTTCGACGGTGTTGGATTACGGACGCAAGGCGGCGTCCTAACCCAACCTACGCTTTGATCGCGCCGCATTGCGCTCATTGATCCACCTGATGGCGGATGCGCGGGTCGATCCACATCAGAGCCAAATCCGAAATGAACGTGCCGACTACAGTGAGTGCACCGAGCAGAAGCACAATCGTTCCGGCAAGATACATGTCCTGTGCGATCAGAGCGCTGAGCAACACCGGACCGACGGTCGGCAGGCTCATAACAAGGCTGATGATAATGCTGCCCGAAACGAGATAGGGGAACAGGTATGCCAGTGTTGACGCAAACGGATTGAGAGCGGCCCTGACCGGATACTTCAGGATCACGCGCATCTCGCCTAATCCTTTCGCGCGCGCCGTCACCACATAAGGCTTACGAAGTTCATCGAGCAAATTCGCACGCATGATACGGATCAACTGTGCTGTGCCGGCGATTGCCAGGATCAAGGCTGGGAGCGGCAAATGCCACATCAGATCAACGAACTTTGCCCACCCCCATGGAGCCAATTCCATCTCCGGAGAGAACAGTCCGCCTACGTTGGAACCAAACCAACGGAAGGAAAGATAAAGAATAATCAGCGCGAGCAGAAAGTTTGGCACGGCCAGCCCGATAAAACCGAGCGTAGTAATAACGTAGTCTCCGACGGAGTACTGGCGAACTGCAGAATAAATACCGATCGGTAATGCAAGCCCCCAAGTCAAGATCAGCGCGGCGAACGACAAGGCGACCGTCATCCATAGCCTGTCGCCCAGTACTTCCGCGACCGGGCGTTGCCATTCCATCGACTCGCCAAAATCGCCCTTCAGCAATCGCCCCATCCATTTTAGGTATTGCACAATATACGACTGATCCAGACCATAAAGCAGGCGCAAATTCTGTGCCTCAGCCGCCGAAACCGAAGAGCCACTCGCTGACAATCGAGCAATGTAGGCGTCAACAAAATCGCCCGGTGGAAGCTGAATGATGATGAACGACAGCACCGTGATCGCCAACATCGTGACGATGGCCAACAGCAGGCGTCGGATGATGAAGGAGAGCATTGGCGCTATGCGCAGGGAGCTGGAGTAAGGCAGGTGGGGAGCATTGCCCCATATCCTGATCCCTACTCCTTGTACCCCGCTCCCTATTCTTTGTAGAACCACGTCTCCGGATGCGACCCGCCAGGCGTGCGGCAGTGTTGGGCGATGCACACCCGCGACGGTATGTTGCCCAGCTTGTTCGATGCTATCCGTACGCCCATCAGCCCCGGTGACTGGCCGACCGTGCCGATGCCGTACTGCTGGTCGACCAGAATCTTCCAGATCTCGTGAGCAATCTTAATGCGCTCCGGCTCCTTCTGACTGCCGGCCGAACGGAACAGCTCAAGGATCTTTTTGATGTTGGGATCGGTCGGTTCGCGACCCTGCTTGCCCTCGGAGGCGTACCATTGTGCAAACTCCGGTCCCATGAAGCCCTCGGTCGGATCCACCCAGATCGCATGGCGCGGGAACAGGTAGATAATCTCGGTGCCGCCGTTGGTCCATATCTGAATGTGATGCTCGTTGTTACGGGTGCGGGTGAAAGCGAGGTTGCGCTCCATCTCCTTCGACTCGGCCCAGACCCCTATCTTCTTCCATTGCTGAGCAATCATTTCACCGTGCGCTGGCCAGGGCATAAAGGCTTTGACCGCCTGGATCTGGATGCGCAGCCGCTCGCCGTTATCGGTACGGACGCGGAAGCCTTCACTGTCCTTCTTGGTCAAGCCTAGGCCGTCGAGTAGCTTGTTGGCTTGGGCAAGATCCAGTGTCGAGTATTTCGTGCGCCACTCCTTGCCCGGAAAATAGGGGCTGTCCTCGCCCGGCACCGCCGAGCCGGGAGTGCCGACACCTAACCAGAACGTCTCGTTCAACTGGTTGCGGTCGATGCCCATCGACAATGCACGGCGGAAGTCAGCATTGGTCAACCACTTAGCAATTTCAGCATCGGCCTTGTAGCTCTGGTTGATCTGGAGAACGGTGTCTGCGCCATTGATCGCGGTATCGAGGTGAACGGTATAGTTGCCCTTTTTCTGGTTCTCGATGATCACCGGCAGTTTGCCGAGATCGATGTGGCGTTCCTGTAAATCATATTCGCCAGCAATGGCGCGCAGGTTCAGGATCTCCGTGTCTTGCGAGAGTGTCATCACAATCCGGTCGATGTAGGGCAGTTGATTACCCGCCGTGTCGACAACGTAGTAGTAGGGATTGCGCTCCAGCACCCATGTTGGCGTGTTGATCGGGCGTGTCGTCCGCCACGCACCCAAGGTGGGCACTTCAGTGTTGAGCGACCAGTCCTTCTTGAAGTGTATCAACTTGACCCAGTTCTCGTAGCCCTCCTTCTTGGCGAGCGCGTTGACCGCATCGAGAGAGGAATACTTGGGCAGAAACTGCTTCAGGTAGTGCTTGGGTGAATAGGCGCCGAAAGTGAAACCCTGGCTCTGACGCACGGACTGGCCGCCACCGATTAGAGTATCGCCGGCGAGCATGTCGTAGAATAGGAAATAGGGATCTTCAAACTCGAACTTGACGGTGGTCTCGTCGACCTTCACGACCTTGCCGGGCTTGCCGTTGATCGCCATGTCCGGGATCGGAGTCGGTACGATGTCCTTGTTATTATAGAGGTCCTCAAACCAGAACACGAAGTCATCCGCGGTGAACGGCGCGCCATCGGACCATTTCATGCCCTTACGTAGGCTGATAGTGAATGTCTTGCCGTCCGCACTCATGTCGACGCCCTTGGCGACGCTTGGCACGATCTTGGTGCCGGTGTGGTCCCAGAACATAAGCTTGTCGGACGCGTTGATGCGATTGCCGTTCTCAACATCACCAGGACCAGTGAACCCGCGTCGCCAGGTGCCGCCGTATTTTCCGACCGACTGCACCGGTTTCAGCACCATCGGCTCTGCCGGAATGCGATCTTTGACCGGGGGTAGCTTGCCTGCCTTTACAAGCTCGGCCAGTTGCGGCGCCTCCTGGAAAACCTTTGGCATGGCGGCTGGATCGGAAACGATCGACGCGCCTTCGAGTTTGCCGACGAGGCCCGACTGAGCAATAGAATTGCTTGCCTGCTGAGCGATTGCAGCAGTCTCAGCAAATGCCAACAGACCTAAGATCAAAGCTGCCTTAAGCCATACCGATTGGCTTGAAATTTTAGACATGACGTCCCTCCCCAGGGCCGGAATTGCGCCGGGAATTTTTTCCCTGGCGCACAAATGGTCAACTAGCACCGCATCTGTCCGCTGCCAGTTAAGCGGCTGCGACAAATGGACCCTAGGCGCGCAATGCAATCGCGGTCAATAGCATTCAAAATAAATTGAATAATGATGATATATGCTACAATCGCTGGCTAGATCTATGTCCTGAATGAGCTCACGATCCGTTGTACGTGCGCGTTGGCTCGCATTCGACTTGTGCGACGCTAGGACGGCAGGCTGCAGCCCCGAATCTTGGTTCGACGAACGAGCACAATCCAACTCAACTCGTGCGCCATAGTTTTTTCATCGGAGCCAGCGTCTTGCGAAATTTGCGCAGGCCCAGCGCCACAAGCAACGCCACGACCGGAATGCTGATGCCGGTCCACACATCGGGGTTGATGGCGTAGCCAGCTGCTTTTAGCCCCTTGGCGAGATACCCGACAAGTCCGACGACGTAGTACGTGACTGCCGCAACCGACAGGCCTTCAACTGTTTCCTGTAGGCGAAGCTGCAGTTTAGCGCGCCGGTTCATTGACGCCAGCATTTCCTGGTTATGTTGCTCGCGGGTGATGCTGACGCGTGTTGACAGCAGTTGGGTCGTCTGTGCGACCCGGCTCGATAGAGCTTCTTGGCGGTTGGCCACTGCCACACAAGTGCTCATGGCAGGCGCAAGGCGGCGCTCTGTGAACTCGCGGAAAGTTTGCAGTCCAGCAATGCGCGTTTCTCGCAGATCGTCGATGCGACGCTGTACGAGGTCGTAGTAGGCGGTTGCCGCACTGAAACGGCTATGATTTTCCGAGTGTCGGCTCTCGATTTCAGCTTCCAGGCGAGTGAGTCTATTGAGCAGGGTCGGCTCGTCCACGGTATGATCCGCAACCATGCTGGCGGTAATCTCTGCAAGTTCACGCTCAAATCGGGCGAGCTGCGGGGTCAACTCGCGCGCCACCGGCAGGGCGAGCAACGCCATAATGCGATAGGTGTCGATTTCCAGCAGTCGCTGCATGGTACGACCAGCCTGCCGTGGTGGCATGCTGCGATCATGTACGAGCAAGCGGCTGAAGCCATCTGAATGAATGCGGAAGTCTGTGAATGCCATGGCTCCGCCATCAGCAATCGACGAGCCGACAAGCGCGTTGCCGTCAAAGAACGTCGCGGAAATTGCATCTTGGTCGGGCGCCTCCGTCGGCGAACGCAACAACGCTGCGTGCGCTGCAACCATGACCTGACCGGGCAACTGCGACACCCATTCGGCCGGAACTGCACTGATAGCAGGATCGGTGAACCCGTCAGGTCCAGCACCGGCAACGATGAACTTATAGCGGGTGAACTCGGTATGGCGCTCCCATTTCACTCGAAACGGCCCGAGGTCGGCGCTGAAATGGTTGGCACCAACCTTAGGCGGCGCATGGCCGAAACGCGCTGCCAACTCGCGGATCGGCAACGCCTCTCGCTCCCGTAAAGATTTATCGTTGAACAAGGCCAGATACGAGATGCGCAGCGGTGCGACGAGCGCTTCCGGTGGGCGGGCATGGACCTCGTCGTTGAGCTCGACGCGATAAGGATGATCCATCGGCAACGTCATAGAGCGATCTCCGCTGGGCCCGGTGTAGCGTGGATCAACGCGCGTAATAGGGTATTGATCTGTGCAGGGTCCTCCTCGTGGGCGAGGTGACCAAGACCGCGCACGTACGTCACGCTGACTGACGGCTGCAGGCCGCGCACTCGGAATGCGTCGTCCGATGATATCGATCGATCGTTACTCGCCGCAATCAGTGCCAGCGGGGCGCGTAAGCGTGACAGCTCCGCGGCGAGCGGCTTCAGATCCCAGTTTGCCATCATCGCAAGTGCTGCGGCGACATGAGCGGGATTCTGGAATAAGAGTGCATAAAAATCGAGGTCGATATCGGAAATCTGTGATCCAGTCTCTCCCAGCACTCTGGCGACTGTCGTACGGCTAGCCGCGCGCCAGGCAACAAGTCGGGGCATGAAGGGGTTCAGCGTCAGCATTTTGGCGAGGGGCGAAAAAAACTGTCCGGCAATGCCGCGCAACGGCAACAGAGCGCCGTTGAGACCAATCAGTTGATGGGGCACGGGCAACA
>JANNRP010000411.1:0-3931 GCA_031401535.1 Hyphomicrobiaceae bacterium
GGCCAATCATTGCGGGCCTCGTACTCGGCGGCGTGATGGCTGCCCCGTTCGCAGCTTACGCAACCAAGCATCTATCGGCACGCTCCCTAATGATCGTTGTGGGAAGCGTTGTTGTCATGCTCAGCGGCCGCGAATTGTTGAAGGCCATGAGTTAGCCCACCGCACATATCCTTGGCCGAATCCTTAGCCGAACCGTTTGCGGCTCGCCTCGATTACGTCCTCGAACGTGCGTAGGCCGGTGGTGGGGCTCGACACCATTACGGCCATGTTGCCGGGACGATGCTCGTTCTTAAGCATCCGCATGTGCGCCTTGGGGATCTGCTCCCAGGCGAAGACTTCCGACATACACGGATCAACGCGACGCTCGACCA
The DNA here is from genome assembly GCA_031401535.1 of Hyphomicrobiaceae bacterium. GTDB lineage: Bacteria > Pseudomonadota > Alphaproteobacteria > Rhizobiales > Hyphomicrobiaceae > JAKFWF01. Next base: position 372 of record JANNRP010000411.1, read on the forward strand.
CGAGCTTATTGGCCTGGGCCGCCTGCAGTAGATTGGCGAAGTGGCTGCCTTGCACACGCTTCTGGTGCATCCACAGGTAGCGCGCATCCATGGTCAGCTTGTAGCCGGTGGTGCCCGCGCAAATGACCACCATGCCGCCGCGCTTGACGACGAATACCGACACCGGGAAAGTTGCAGCGCCTGGATGTTCGAACACGAAGTCGACGTTGTTGCCCTTGCCGGTCGTTTCCCAGATTGCTGCGCCGAACTTGCGTGCGCCCTTGAACCACTCGCCATAGGCCGGGGTGCCGATATCGGGCATCTCACCCCAACAGTCGAAGTTCTTGCGGTTTATGACGCCGCGCGCGCCGAGCTGCATGACAAAGTCGCGCTTGTCGTCCTCGGACACGACGCCGATGGCGTTGGCGCCTGATGTGGCAATCAATTGCACTGCCATCGATCCGAGGCCCCCTGACGCGCCCCAAACGAGCACGTTGTGGCCCGGGCGCAGCACGTGCGGGCGGTGACCAAATAGCATGCGGTAGGCGGTGGCGAGCACCAGAGTGTAGCAGGCACACTCTTCCCAGGTGAGGTGCTTCGGCCGCTCCATCAACTGGCGATCCTGAACGCGCGTGAACTGAGAGAAGGAACCGTCCGGCGTCTCATAGCCCCAGATGCGCTGGGAGGACGAGAACATCGGGTCGCCGCCGTTGCACTCCTCGTCGTCGCCATCGTCCTGGTTGCAGTGGATGACGACCTCGTCGCCAACCTTCCAGCGCTTGACCTTGGAGCCGACGGCCCAGACGATGCCGGAGGCGTCGGAGCCAGCGATATGGAATGGCGCCTTATGCCCGTCGAATGGCGAGATAGGCTTGCCAAGCGCTGCCCAAACGCCATTGTAGTTAACGCCAGCCGCCATCACCAGCACCAGCACGTCGTGGCTGTCGAGCGACCATGTCGGCACGACTTCGACCTGCATCGCCGTATCGGGATCACCGTGCCGTTCTTTGCGGATCGCCCAGGCGTACATCGTCTTCGGCACATGACCGAGGGGTGGAATCTCGCCGACCTCGTACAAGTCCTTGCGGACGTCGGCTGGTACGCTGGTGCCAGTAACCGTCACCACCTTGGTTGCCGAGGTCTTCGACATGACGCGTTTGCTCCCGTTGCGGTCGCTGGCATTCGGATGTGCCGAGCCGACATATTGCGGTGCAACATAATCGCACATATTTCGGCGGCAGTTTCAAGCCAATTCGCGCATCAGTCGACGGAAGTTCAATGCCGAGGACAAACAGTCGACCTGCATAAACGGGGAAGAAAGGATTATGTGGTTAAACTGAAATCCTGAGTTGAGCTTGGCGTGCAACCATCTGTTGTGCCGCCAGAGCATGGAGTTGTGTCATGGCGGCATTTTTAGCCCGGATCTATGCGCTCGATGCCCAGAGCATCGCGCTGGTCGTTTTCCTTTGCGGAATCGGGTTCGTGATCATGAAGGAGACGGTGAACATCCCCGGGCTCGCGATTGCGAGTTTTCCACTGCTGGTTGGCAGTTCGCTGGCGGCGCAGATATTTCTAGCGGATGTTGGCTTTGCCGGTTCGCTGAGCCGGGCCGCGTTTTTGGCTCTGGCGACGGGCACAGGCATGATCTCGGCGCTTGTGGTCATCATTGTGCTGGTCCGGATTGGGATGCTGCTGACTGACAAAGTGGCGCCACGGCCGGAAACCCGGCACTAGCAAGCCGCCCGCGGATACGATCTCAACACAAGGTTAAACGTCCATTGCACTTGCGCTTTGCGCGGTGCACCGTCACCCTATCGCAGTTGCGAAACAACAGGTGTGGCGATGTCGATACAATCTAAACCAGCGACCGGAAAAGACACCGCAGCAGTCGACGGAATGATTGCCCCACCGCCGCGCGACCAGCCGTGGTTGTTTCGCACCTATGCAGGGCATTCGACGGCGGAAAAGTCGAACGAACTCTATCGCCGCAACTTATCCAAGGGTCAAACCGGACTGTCGATCGCCTTCGATCTGCCGACCCAGACCGGCTACGATAGCGACCACGAATTAGCCCGAGGCGAGGTCGGTAAAGTCGGCGTGCCCGTCTCGCATATCGGCGACATGAGGGCGTTGCTGGCCGATATTCCGCTTGATCAGATGAACACGTCGATGACGATCAACGCGACGGCGGCGTGGCTGTTTGCGTTGTACGTGGCGGTCGCCGACGAGCAGGGTGTGCCGCGCGGCAAACTCACGGGTACGATCCAGAACGACATCATCAAGGAATATCTGTCGCGCGGCACCTACGTGTTTCCGCCGGAGCCGTCGCTGCGATTGATCAAGGATACGGTCGTTTTCAGTTGCGCCAAGGTGCCGCGCTGGAACCCGACGAACGTCTGTTCATACCATCTGCAGGAAGCCGGCGCGACGCCAGTACAGGAACTGTCATTCGCGCTCGCAACGGCGATTGCCGTGCTGGATACGGTCAAGGCGTCAGGCGCGGTCAAGCCGGAGGATTTCGGCGCGGTCGTCGGGCGCGTATCGTTCTTCGTCAATGCCGGCATGAAGTTTGTGACCGAGATCTGCAAGATGCGCGCGTTCGTCGATCTTTGGGACGAAATCTGCAGCCAACGATACGGCATCACCGAGCCCAAGCACCGGCTGTTCCGTTATGGCGTCCAGGTCAACTCGCTGGGACTGACTGAGCAACAGCCGGAAAACAACGTTTACCGCATACTGATTGAGATGCTGGCCGTCACCTTGTCGAAGCGCGCCCGCGCCCGGGCCGTGCAGTTGCCGGCCTGGAACGAGGCGCTGGGGTTGCCGCGCCCGTGGGATCAGCAGTGGTCGCTACGGATGCAGCAGGTGCTGGCTTATGAGACTGATCTGCTGGAATACGGCGACCTGTTCGACGGCTCGGCGGTGATCGATGCCAAGGTCGAGGCGCTGAAGGCGCAAGCGCGGACCGAGCTGGCTGTGATCGACAAGATGGGCGGTGCGATCGCCGCCATCGATTACATGAAGCGACGGCTGGTCGAGAGCAACAGCACGCGCCTGCGCGGCATCGAGACCGGTGCGCAGGTTGTCGTCGGCGTCAACCGCTACACGGAGACCGAACGCTCGCCGCTGTCGGCCGGTGAGGGCTCAATCCAGACCATCGAGGCGGATGTCGAGGCAAACCAGATCGCACGACTGCAGGCGTGGCGCGGCAAGCGGGATACGGTGGCAGTCGCCAAGGCGCTCGCAGACCTCGACCGTGCGGCGCGCGACGGCAGCAACATTATGGACTCGTCGATCGCGGCTGCCAAAGTCGGCGTCACCACCGGCGAGTGGGGGGCGACGCTGCGCGCCGTGTTCGGCGAGTATCGTGCACCGACCGGCGTCGGGCGGGCGGCGGCGTCCTCGGTCGCCGGGTTAGCTCAAGTGCGGGCGAGCGTCGCGGCGGTGTCGGCGTCTCTTGGTCGCCGCATCAAGATCCTGATTGGCAAACCCGGCCTAGACGGGCACTCGAACGGCGCCGAACAGATAGCGGTCCGGGCACGCGATTGCGGCATGGATGTCGTCTATGAGGGCATTCGTCT
>JANNRP010000412.1:0-2527 GCA_031401535.1 Hyphomicrobiaceae bacterium
GTCATTCGCCCGACGCCGACTTATGGCATCGGCCTTGGCTGGTTCCAGTCGATCGATGTGGCGATGAACGGCGACGCAACCAACTCAACCCAGTTTGGTGCAATCGTGCAGTTCAAGGCTGACAAACTTGCGCTGACGTTCAACCCGTTTTTTGAGAAGACCTTCGGAGCCAACCGCATCGACGGGCTGGCGCTGGTCTACGGTTGGCAGGCCAAGCTCGACATCCGCGAGGGTCTGGCGCTCGGCGTCGAGGGGCACGGCCTCGTCGAGAACATCGGGCACGTCCGCGCTGTCTCCGAGCAGGAGCATCGCATTGGGCCGGTCGTCTATCTCGAAGGCGAACTGTGGAAAGATCACCCGATCAGCGCCGACATCGGCGTGTTGGTTGGCCTGACCGATGCCACGCCTGATGTTGCCCTCAAGCTCAATATCGGCATCGTGCTGCAGCCCGAGGCGGGCAAAAAATAACCAGCAGTCGATGCCCGCATCGACATCACCTCGCCTAGGCCGTGGCGATCCGGCTTGACAACTTGCCGTCACTGGGCGGTGGACATGCGCATTCCGAAGTTTTACGCTGGCACCAGAGTCCGTTTTGCATCTCGATGTCTCCGTCCCCACTGGTCAGGGGGTAGGTGAACGATTTAGCGTACGAGGTTCGGTGTGATGAAATCGATCGATCGGCGATACTTCTTGAACCGTGCCACGTCGTCGCTGGCGGCAGCCGGACTTGTAGCCGCCCCCGCGATTGCGCAAGGCGCCTTCCCCAATCGACCTGTCACATTGATTATACCCGCCCCTTCGGGCAGTCGTACCGACTTGGCCGCGCGAATATTTGGCGGCCGCCTGGAGCAGGACCTAGGCCAGCCTATCTTGATGGTGAACCCGAATGGGCCGAGTGCTGTGGGGCACGATAAGCTCGCCACTGCTCCTGCCGACGGCTATACCATTGGGGTGCTGCCGGTCGACGTTACGATTATGCATTGGCGCGGAGTGACGACGCTCCAGCCCAAAGATTTCACGCCACTCGCTCTGTTTGCCGAGGACCCGGCCGCTATTCATGTACGTGCGAACGCACCCTGGCAAACCGCTAAGCAATTCATCGAGCACATTCGCGCCAACCCAGGAAAACTGCGCGTGTCGAGTACCCCCAAGGGCGGCATTTGGCATCTCTCAACGATAGGGTTTCTCAGCGCTCTCAGCTTGCCGCCCGAAGCGATGCCGTGGACCCCCTCGGCCAACCCGACGGAGGCTTTGGAAGACCTCGGAGTCGAGGGACTTGATGTTATCATATGTTCGATTCCAGAGGTACGCGGAACTCAAGGCGCTAAGCAAACCAGGACTTTGGCGGTGATGGCCAATAAGCGCAGCCCACGCTTCGGCGATGTTGCAACCCTGCAGGAAGCAGTCGGCGTTCGCTACGCATCGGGCAATTGGCGGGGGCTTGCTGCGCCCAAGGGACTGCCCGTCGAGATTGCCACGGCGATTGCGATAGCCGCTCGCAAGACGTGGAGCAACAAGGAGGTTCAGGCGCAGATGGATCGGCGTGGCTTCGGCATGGTTTGGGCCGGGGGAAAGGAGTTCGGTCAACATATGGACACGGGCAACAAGAGGATGGGTGATGCCCTCAGGGCGGCGGGCATGATACCAGCTTGAAGCGGTAACCGATCGCCGGGGGCCGGCACAGTCTTTTGCTCCGCGGGTATGTGAGACACCGAAGGAAGGTCACGAACAACATAGTCGAGAGTGAAGGCCGCACGTTCTGCAAAACTGCCTACAATCAGCGGGAGCGTGCAAGGCAGCCCTCGTTTGGTACGTACTGAATAACGCGCAGCTCGCGTATCCATCGCGAACGATGAACCGCAAGCCGCGCCTTCAACCTGACTAGGTAATATCAATCCCTACCCCCGCTGGGTCAGGATAAGGGGAGCGGGACTTGGCACTTTACCAAGCGCCGCCCCCTAGAATAAAAAGACCAGTATCACCTCGGAATATTTCTCGATGCTCGCATCATCCAAACAGTGTGTCTGTAGCACAAATGTGCACCATGGAACGCGGAGCGTTTGATGAACTGGGGTCCGCGTATCAAAAGTTACCGTTCGCGCAACGGTATGACGCAGGAAGCATTCGCGGCACATTTTGGCGTCGACCGAACAACTGTCAGCCGCTGGGAGACGGGACGTGAAGTACCCGCCTTGGTCTACCGCAAGCGCTTGCAAGCTATGACGCTGTCGTTTTCGGATTCCATCGTGCGCGGATTGATGGACCATATCGATGGCCTGGACAGCACCGCCACGTTGCTCGACGGCGAGTTCCGCGTCCTTCGCACCACGCGCCTGCATCAGTCAATTTTGAAATACGATCCGAGTACGATTTATGGCCAGTCATGCGAGCGCTACTGGTCCCATGACATGGAGCAAGTTATCAAGCAGTTGGGAGGCCTTCGCAACCTCCGCAAAATCGGCGTTTACTGCATGGATTTGACAATCGTGCGTGAGCCCGGCGAGGGCCCATTCTTGACCAACCGCTC
>JANNRP010000413.1:0-10981 GCA_031401535.1 Hyphomicrobiaceae bacterium
CGCGGCTTCAACGCGGGCTCGATCGGCACCACGATTATCTTGTCGAACTCAGGCGGCAATACGCTGGTGACGATCGGCGCCGACACGATCCTGCTCAACGGCGCCGCATTCGGAACTGTCACGGACGCGGATTTCGTGTTCGTTTGAGAGTGTGCTGGGAAGGCCAGCGGTGCGTTAGGCGCCCTGGACCGAATAGCCACCATCAACTGGAATGGCTGTGCCGGTTACGAAGTCCGATGCCGAGCTTGCCAGAAACACGGCTATGCCAGCGAAGTCGGTGGGCTTTCCCCAGCGGGCGGCGGGCGTGCGTGCCTCGACCCGCTCGTGCAGTCCTTTGACCTGGGCTCGTGCATTTTTTGTGAGATCGGTATCGATCCACCCTGGCAGCACAGCATTGATCTGGATGTTGTCGACGGCCCACGCCGTCGCCAGCGCCCGTGTCATCTGCACGATGCCGCCTTTGGTGGCCGAATAGGCCGCTGCGAACGGGAGGCCAAAAATCGAGGTCATGGAGCCGATGGTGATGATCTTGCCCCCGCCCGCTGCTTTCATATGTGGGTAGGCGGCTTGAGCACCGAAAAACGGTCCGTTCAAATTGACGTCGAGCACGCTCTGCCATTCGGTCGGTGTATAGTCCTGCGGCGGCTTGCGAACATTGATCCCGGCGTTGGCGACGAGAATATCAAGTCGGCCAAGTTCGGTCACGGTCGCGGCCACCATCGCGGCGGCGATCTCCGGCTTTGATACATCGCCATCAAACGTGGCGCATCGCACACCCGATTTGCGGAGGTCGGCAGCGGCGGCCTTCGACTTTTCGCCATTGCGCCCAGCAATCATGATGCTCGCGCCAGCCGCCGCGAGGCCTCTCGCCATGCCCAATCCGATGCCACCGTTTCCGCCTGTGACAAGCGCAACTTTACCGGTCAGATCGAAGGGTGACATGGGGGCCTCGGTCAGGTTGATGGGTTGGTCGTTGCGCCTTTGAACGTCAAAGAATCCCAAGACAGCTCTACCATAGGTGATTGGTGATGCAGTAGGCTTTGCCTCGGATGTCTCGTGTGCATTGTTGACCGGAGCCAACTGTGACGCTTGCGTATGATTGTTCGAAGTGCCCTGGATATTGCTGTTCCTACCCCGTCATCCAGCTCACTAAGCCCGACGTAATCAGGTTGGCTCGTCATTTCAAGCTTTCGACCAATCAGGCCGAGGCGCGCTTCACCAAGAGCGCGCATGGCTATGTGCAGGTGATGCGCCGCAAAAAAGATCAGCACTTCGGTCGGATCTGCCGGTTCTTCGATACCGAGAAGCGCCGTTGCACGGTTTATGAAGCGAGGCCAGCCGTGTGCCGTAGTTTTCCTGAAGAAAAACGCTGCGGGTATTGGGATTTTCTGACCTTTGAACGTAAGCATCAGAAGGATGAGGCCGTGGTCGCCACCACCGAGAACGGACAGTGGAGCTGATCAGCCGTGCGGTGGGATCTTAGGCGCGCCACCGAGCGCCGCTACTGAGTGCGTGCCACGCGATCCAGCAGCACCGTCGGCAGCACCCGTTTCAAAGCCGCTGCCGCAAACGTCGGTACCGTTACAAAATAGCGGGCCTTAGGACGCGGACTTTCAACCGCATGGATCAGGCGTTGGGTCACCGCCTCCGGCTCCACCTTGAAGGTCGCTTTGCCACCCGCCTCCATCGAGGCGAGGCGCTGGCGGTAGTTGGCCGCATGAGCCGAGCCGTCGATGTCGATCGTGGCCCGGAAGGTTGCCAACGCGGTCTCCAGAAAGCGCGTGCGGACGGGACCAGGCTCGATCAGGCTGACGTGAATACCGGTGCCGTTGAGTTCCATGCGCAAGGCATCGGTCATGCCCTCCAAGGCAAACTTCGATGCACAATAGGCACCACGATAGGGCCCAGCCATGAACCCCAGAACAGATGAGCATTGCACGATACGCCCGTGGCCGCGCCGACGCATGGCCGGGATCAAGCGCCGGGTCAGGTCGTGCGTGCCGATAACGTTGACTTCCAATTGCTGCCGGAGCACGCCGGGCGTCAGATCTTCGACGGCGCCGATCTGGCCATAGGCGGCGTTTGAAAACAGTGCCGTGATCTGCCCAGCGGTCCGGTCCAACGCAGCATCCGCGCAGGCAGCTATGGATGCAGGGTCTGCGAGTTCGAGCGGCAATGCCTCGACGCCAGCTATGGCTTCGAGGCGCGCCAAATCCTCCGGCTTGCGGGCGGTTGCGAGCACGCGCCAGCCGCGCGCCTTCATGATCACGGCGGACGCGTAGCCAATGCCCGACGAGCACCCGGTGATCAGGATCGTGCGTTGCGTCGACGATGACTGTGTGTGGTTTGCCATGAGCTCCAGTTAGCCTGATCGGCCGCTTCCGTGAAGCAGTGTTTGTCCTTGACGGCTGATCGGCGAGATGGTGTGTCGCGGACATGGTCGGTGTCGCCACACAGAGGTAGTCGGCGGCTATTCGACTTTAGTTTATTCCCGGCGTTGGGTAGGGCGTCAGGATTGACGATACGACGAACGTTGATCATCTTGCGGTCGCAACCGGATCAGGTGGGGGGTCCGATAGCGACAGCATTTGTGCACAGTCGACGGCACAGTGGGCGCGCGCAGTCTGGTTTTGGGGGATACGGCGAGAGTATGGATATCCAGGATTTGCGTATTTTTGGCCGCGTCGCCGCGGTACAGAATTTGTCCGCGGTCGGCATCGAGCTTGGATTGACTCCAGGTACGATTTCGAAACGGCTGCAGGCGCTTGAAGAAGAGCTGGGTGTTCGCCTTTTTGACCGCACCACCCGCTCCATACGTATCACGGCGGAGGGTGCTACGTTCCTGACGCATGCACAGCGCATCCTCGAGGAATTAGACAAGGCGCGGGCGTCGGTGGCCGACAATGTCGGGCGGCCGAAAGGCAAACTGAAGATCTCGGCACCGGCCAGTCTCGGACGCCAGTTTGTGGCGCCGGCCATATGTGCCTTCATGCGCGCGTATCCCGACATCGACGTGCAGGTCGATTTGACCGATCGCATCGTCAACCTTCAGGAAGAGGGGTACGACGTTGCAATCCGCACGGGGGTGCTTGCCGATTCCACGCTGATCGCCAAGCGCATCGCGCCGGATCGGCAAATCATTGTCGCATCACCCGCCTATCTGGCCGAGCGCGGCACGCCGTATCAACTCGAACACCTGAGCGCTCACGTATGCCTCGTTTTGGGCGATGGCTGGTCGTGGACATTCGAGCGCGGCAGTACACCGGCGGCGATCAAGGTTTGCGGGCGGCTACGGTCCAACAATGGTGAATTGCTGCGGCATGCAGCGCTGGATGGCCAGGGGCTGCTGCGGACCTCGGAAATGCGCGTGCAGGAAGACCTCGACCATGGGCGTCTCGTGCGGGTTTTACCGGAATTTGAGTTGGCCGCGGATTCTGCAATCTGGGCTGTGTATCCGGGCCCCAAGCACGTGCTGCCAAAATTGCGCGTGCTGCTGGATTTTCTCGGCGACTGGTTCCGAGGAGCAGCGCCTGCACCGCCCCCAACAGCCGCGCCCATGAGCGTCAAAGATCACGCAGGCGACCGCGTCAACTGACAGGTTACAGTTCAGTTCTTGGGCAACTTCGCAACGTCCGGTGTAACGCGCACCAGCACGCCGCCGACGCCGTGATGCGTCGCAAGGTTGGTGGCCAAACGTCCGCCGGTTGGCTTTTCGCCAGATGCCCAGGCCTTGAATTGGCGCCATATATCGGTGACCAGCAGCCACCCTTTGGGTTCCTCCGATAGGGGCACCTCGTAGGGAGCGTAGCTGAATTTGTACTCGAAGAATATCGATGTGCGGCCGAGATTGATTTCAAGTCCGCCAAGGGCTTGCCCGACCAATCCGGCAAACTGGTATTCATAGGTGCGGGTGTTTTTATCGCGGAAGCCGATCTCGGTGTGTGGCAGCGTGATGCCTGCACCAAGGCCCGCGTAGGGGCGGACGCGACCGAACACTGCTGGCCAGCGATAGAGGCCGTTGAAGGTCAGCATGTTGTGGCCGTGGCTGAATTCGAGATGCTTGAATACGTCGCCGATCTTTGCTTGCGGCGGCACAGGGCGGCCATCGCGCGTGCCCTCGAAGCGGGCGGTGTCACTTGCAACAGCAATGGCTTTGGCATGGGTGAAATCGACCATGCTGCCAAATCCCGGAAGTGCCGACCAACGCTGGACGCGCACTCCATAATAGATCGGACTCTTGAACGGCATGCCGATCCAGTTGAAGTCGCGAACCGCGAGATTAGTACGTCCCGGATCGGTAATCGAGACCACGCTCGGATGGGTATACGTGACGCCGCCATAGGCGCCGATAACTGTGTCGCGCAGGGCGGCCGTGCGGCCTTGATGAGATGTCGGTTGCGCTGAAACGGCAGCCGGTTCGGCAGCGCCAGATGCTTGCTGCTCGAAACGCTCAGGGATTGCGGCGGGCAAGACGAAGATCGCTAGCGCCACCGCGCCGATCACCGCGTACGTGCGTTCCGTGACTGTCGGCGCGTCAACCGTCGTCCAGAACCGCAATCCAGCAAGCCGCAGGCTCATCGCCATTCCCTGGTTCTCCTGCCGCTTTCGACGCACACGGGGGCTACACCAAGTCAGCGGTAACCCCAAGGGCAGTTGGTGTCGCATTGTCGATAACTGGCGTTATCGCAACCGTACGGTCACACGGTCGACGCGGCCCTGTGCATCGATCACCGACAGCCGCACGAAGCCGCGGCCTTCGGGTTGCCATGTCACATCACGGCGATGACCGTCGACCGCCAGGGGCGCACCATCGGCGAGCCACGTTAGCGGTAGCGCGCCGCCCTCGGCCTTGAGGATCACGGCCGATTCGCCCGGTTCGACTTCTAGTTCCGCGCGGTCGGGCGGAAACGCGATCTGAACGGCGGCGTCGAGATAGGCGCCGGCCGGGCCAACGTCGCCCGGCTCCTGGAACCGCTTCAAGGGCGCTGGCAGGTTTGACCCGGTGGCGCGGATGGCAGCATGTGGTGCTGTGGCGAACGGTGCGCGATCAGCCTTCAAGCGTTGAAAAGCATCGAACAGAATCGGCGCTGCGGCGGTCCGTCCCGTCAGGCCGGGCGTCGCCGCGCTGTCGGGCCGACCGACCCAGACCCCGATCGTGTGATGTCCATCGTAGCCGATGGCCCATGCGTCGCGATAGCCGTAGGAGGTCCCGGTCTTGTAGGCGATGCGCCCGCCCTTGGCTGAAACCGGCGGCGGGGCATCCTTGAGAATGTCGGTGATGTACCACGCAGCCACCGGCGATAGCAGCGGTCGCGCGCGTTGGGCGCTGGCCCGTAGTGGCCCGCCTGCCTGCATCTGGTGGCGCAGTGTCACCGCTTCGCCACCCCGCGCCATGGCGGCGTAAAGCGCCGTAATATCGTGCAGCCTCAGACCGACACCGCCGAGTGCGATCGCGAGTGTTGGCTCGCTCGTCTCCTTCGGCAGCGTTGCGGTGATCCCGACGCGGCGCATCCGCCCCATCAACTTGCCGGGACCGACTGCATTCAGCATCTTGACGGCTGGGATGTTGAGGGACTGTGCCAACGCCTCGCGGATTGTCACCGTGCCGTGGAACTCCTCGTCGAAGTTTTTCGGCGTGTACGTGCCGAACCGCACAGGACGATCCTCAATCAGCGTTTCGGGATGGGCGAGCCCCGATTCAAAGCCAAGGCCATAGACGATGGGTTTCAATGTCGAGCCGGGCGAGCGCACCGCGCGCACCATGTCGACCGAACCAAACCGCGTGTCATCCATATAGTCGCTGGCGCCGACGTGGGCGATAACCTCGCCGGTGCGATGGTCGATGGCGAGGATTGCGGTGGAGAGCCTGCTGCCGAGTACGCGGGCTTGCGTGCGCGCGAGGTCTTCCAACTGGGCTTGGACCTGGGCATCGAGCGTCAGCCGATGGATCGGCGTTGCTGGCGCACTCGCGACTTCCGCCTCGGCGAGATGCGGGGCCAGACGGGGAAATTCCGTGCGTGCCGATGGCACCGGTTCGGATTTGGCGCGGCTCGCTTCGGCACTCGTGATGATCCCCGCTGACACGGCCCGATCCAGCACCCGGGCGCGCGCACGCGTTGCCGCCGCGACGGAACGATCGGGGCGGCGGGCCTCGGGCGACTGCGGGATGGCGACCAGGAGGGCTGCTTCACCGATCGACAATCGACGCGGCTCTTTGCCGAAATAGGCGAGGGCGGCAGCCCGCACGCCCTCGATGTTGCCGCCGAACGGCGCCATCCGCAGGTAGAGCCGCAGGATCTCTTGTTTCGATAGGCGCTGCTCCAATTGCAGCGCACGCAACGATTGGCGCAGCTTGCCGCCGGCCGTGCGCTCGTGATCGCCCTGTAGCAGGCGCGCCACCTGCATGGTGAGCGTCGAACCGCCCGATACGATACGGCCATAGCGGACCGCAAGGCCGGTTGACCGGATAAAGGCCAACGGATCGACACCGCCGTGGCCATAAAAACGCCGGTCCTCGAAGGCGATCAGCAGGCTGATATAGCGCTGGTCAACGTCCACTACGTCCACTGGCAGGCGCCAGCGCCCTTGGGGGGTCGTGAACGCGCGCAGCAACCGGTTGTCGCGATCGACGACGGTCGGCGACAGGGCATCCGCCGCCTCGATCGGCGGCGGACCCAGGCGATGCATGGCAATGCGGATCGCGGCGTAGGCGCTACCCCCGATCAGCGCAATTGCTGCGAGGCAGATCAGGGCAGTACGCCTGACGACTCTCGCACTAACCCACCCGCAGCCGTCATCCTCGGGCTTGACGCGAGGACCGATGGTGCCGCCTCCCACATGCCGCGGTAAGAGCTGATTGTCGCTGCTGGAGCATATTTCGACGCCCTCATCCGCTGACCGATGGGTCCTCGGGCCAAGCCCTAGGATGGCACCAACTTTAAGAAGTGCAGCGGCTGACTTGCCGAACATCGCTTCACTCCTTTGCCGTCACGTCGAGGCGGCTGGCGGCGGTGCGGGCGAAGCGGTCGGGCCGGTACATATCCTCGACGGTTGCTGCCGGATGCACGAAGCTGCCCGGTGTCACCGCACGCACGATATAGGCGACCGTTGCTGAACTGACAGGCCCCTTGTTGGCGGTGTCCGCGTCAGCATCGCCATCGCCCTCCGCATCGGCTTGCCGACCGTTTGTCGTTGGCTTGCCGAAGAGATTGAATGCCGCCACGAAACGATCGTCGCGGAATTCGGTGTGCTCAGGCTTCAGTGTGGACTTGAGCCAGTCGAGGGTCTTGATGTCGCCGCCGTCAACTAACCGCGGATTCTCGACTTCGAGGCCAGCGGGCAACCGGTCGACGAGCATGACGCGGCCACCAGCTTCGGTTGCTTCAAGTTTCAAGACCACCACCATCCGGTCTGTTTGCTTGACGGTGGCGTTGGCGCCGAACTCGATCTTTTTACCGTCGAGCGCGTAGAATGTGCGCTCGATCTTGAAGCCCTTCGAGATTGCAGGCTCTGGCGTGAGTGCCGCGCCGATGACCGAGATCACGGCGTCGACGGCCGCATCGCTATCGTTGGTCACGGTCAGTACGCCGTCCTTGATCTCAGCCGGTGTCAGCACGCGATTGAGAGATCCCTTGCGGGCCTGGCCATTGACGGAGAGCGTCGTGTCCTTGGCCTGGTCGTTGAGGGCGCGGGCGGCTAGCAGCATCCACGCCTGCTCCTGGGTCGACGTATATTGCCGCGAGGCATAGGCCTTGGCGATCATGCCCGCGAGCCGGGGGGCTTCGCTCGATGTCACCTTGGTCTCGGCTGCCAACGCAATCAGTGCGGCTCCATCACGCAAGCCGGAGCCGTAGTCGAGCCGCGAGACCGCAGCGTCCTTGCCCGACATGCCGATCAGTGCTGCCTTGAAAGCCTTCTCGGCACGCTCTTTGTCGCCGAGCATGGCTAGTGCTGCGCCGAGTTGGGCTTGCGCCAACGGTGTCGAGAAACGCTCGAGCCGTGTATCGACGTAGTAGCGCAGGTCGCCCATGGCGGCGCGGCCATTGCGGGCAAGCACATACAGGGCATAGGCTCGGGCCTCGCCGCCCTTCTCGAAGTCCTGGGCGTAAGAGACGAAGTTCTGCAGTTTATCGAGCGCCTGAGCCAGTGCCTGCGGCTTGACCGTATAGCCAGCTTCCTTGGCACGTGTCAGGAAGTCGGTAACGTAACCGGTCAACCACAAATCAGCGTTGCGCGGTCCCCAGATGCCAAATGCTCCCGAGGCATCCTGCATGTCGAGCACGCGGTCGACCGCACCCTGGATGCGCTCCTTCAAGGCCGCGTCCTGAGGCAAGCCCGACTGCATACTGAGCTCATTGGCATAAACCAGCGGCAACGCACGGCTGACGGTCTGCTCGGCGCAGCCATAGGGATAGCGGTCGAGCTGTGTCAGCAAGCCGGGTACATCGAGTGCGGCGGTCGGGCCGACGCTCAGCGTCACTTTGGTGCGAGACGCAATCAGATCGGCCGTCAGATCGGGTGAAAGCGTAATCTTCCCACCCTTAGGCGCCAGCTGGCTGACCGTCACACGACGGATATCGCCAGCCGGGACTTTGACGTCAAGCGTCAGGCGACGCTTGACGTCAACGCCACCTGGGCCTGTCACCCGCACGTCGTAGGCCATCTGTCCGACGTCCTGCGGCTTCACGGTGAAGCGCTCGAACACGCGGCCATTGGGGGCGAGCGTCAGATCGCGGGCGAGCACGCTTGCCTTCTGGCCGCTCGCATTCTCCTGTTCAATCGCGATCTTGTAGGCGCCAGTGCCGCCTTCGACGTTATGGATGTCGAGGGCGATCCGCGCAGTGTCACCGAGCGTCAGGAAGCGCGGTGCCGAGGCGGTGAGGGCGACCGGATCGCGCACGATCACATCGGCCGAAGCATGTCCGAGTTTGTCGGCACTCCAGGCGACCGCCATCACGCGCACCGTGCCGTTAAACTCCGGCAGTTGGAAGTCGACAGACGCCGTGCCGTCGGCTGCAACCTTGACGATGCCAGAGTGCAGGGCGACCAGTGTTTCAACGGGTGGCGAGCCTTTGGTCGACAGGCCGGTTCCCCCATCGCCGCCCGAGCGCAGGCGGCCCCGCTCCGCGCGCATCCCGTCAATCAGTCGCCCGTAGAAGTCACGGACTTCGACCCCCAGCTTGCGCTGGGCGTAGAACCAATTTTCGGGAGCGGGCGGCTGATAGCGCGTCAGATTGAGGATGCCGGCATCGACCGCTGCAACCGTTATGCGTGCGTCCTCGCCAGCTTTCAGGCCGGTGAGCGTCACCGGCACGGTCAGTTTGGCGGCAGACTTGACCTTGTCCGGCACGCCAAGAGCGACCTTCAGTGTGCGTTCGCTTTGGTCGATGCCAAGCCATTTCACGCCAAGTGCGCGGGCCGGCATGCGCTTCGCCGCAATATCCATGGGGCGATACAGCATCGTCGTAACGTAGGCGCCCGAGCCCCAGGTTGCGCCAACTGGGATTGCGATTTCACCACCGCCCTTGGCGATGTCGACCTGCATTTGCGACAGCAGGCCAGACGACAAGACCGTGACGAGCGCCTTGCCGCCCTGTTTTGAGACCACCTTCAGCTTGGCTGTTTCGCCCGGCTTATAGGCTGACTTGTCGAGCCCCACTTCCAGCATTTCGGGGCTGTCGGCGCCTTCGTCGCCGTACCATCCGGCGCGAAACGCAACGCTCGATGCCGTTGCGCCATCGGCGGTCGTAACCTCCAGGCGGTAGCGGCCCCAGTCGGTTTTGGTGGCGATGGCGCCAGCGAGATCGACCGTCGTTGCGGCCGTGCCGGATGCAATCTTGCGGGTCGAGGTCACGGCCTCATAGGCCCAGTTGCCATCGCGGCTGTACCACTGCCAATTCTGGTCGAGGCGCAACAGCGTCCATTGCAACGCGGCGTTGGCTGTCCGCTTGCCATCGGCGCCGAGCATGATCACGTCGAACCGTGCGGTTTCGCCTTCGGGCGTTTCGTCGCCCTTGAACAGTGGTTTGATGCCGATGCGCGGCGCTTTTGGATCAACCGGCAGCGTGATCGTCCGCTCAATGGTGCGTCCGCCGGGCTCGCGCAGGCGCAGCATGATGTCAGCTTCCAGCAGTCGAGAGGTTCGGGCGATCGGCGGTAGGCCGATGCTGACCGTTGCCAAACCATCGGCACCGGTGTTTGGCGCCGTGTCGACTGGCTTGCGCACTGCTGTCAGCTTTTCTTCGGCGCGGCCGAAGCGATAGCCAGCGTAACCTTCAATATCCTTGGTCGATGGCTTGACGACGATGTCGCCTTCAATCGCGAGATTGGCGGCTGGCGGGCCATAGAGGTAGCGTCCGGTGAGCTTCACCGTAGCCTGATCTTCGGGCGCGATTGCCGCGGAGACCGCCTCGAGTTTCAGCTCAAGCCGTTCCGGCACGAAGTCCTCGACCAGGAACGCAACCGTTGCCAGGGCATCGGCTTTCGGATCGGCGTGGAGCTTTGCCCGCCACGTGCCAGTCATGGCCCCGCCCGCGAGATTGAGCTTGGCGGCGCGACCGCCGATGGCATCGTCGGTCAGTGCGATACGCCGATGCTCGACGCCATCGGGGCGTGACACGATCAGCGTCATCGGCACAGTCGATGCCCGACCGCCCCGGTCACGCACCAGGGCGTTGAGGTGGACGGTCTCGCCCGGGCGGTAGACGCCGCGCTCGGTGAACACGTAGCCGTCGATGGGGCCGGTGGCGTCGCGGCCCTTTACACCGCGATCGGAGAGATCAAACGCACTGGCGCTAAGGTCGAGGAACGCGTAGTCGCCGGATGGACCTTCAGCCACGAGAATGGCTGGCGACATTCCGCCCTCGCCCCGCTTCAAGCCGACATCGAACCGGACGTAGCCGTTGCCGTCCGTCTTGGCAGTGCCTAGCACTTCGTTATTGCGGGCGATCAGCCGGACACTGGCATTGGCGACGTTATCCGC
>JANNRP010000414.1:0-1940 GCA_031401535.1 Hyphomicrobiaceae bacterium
GTGCCCGGCAGTTCGGGCAGCAAGCGGATGACACCGGGCATCCGCTCAGCGATTTCCTGCAACATCATGCAAATGCCGAGCCCCTGCCGCACCATCTCCCAGAGTACGACGGAGTTGCCGGAGACCGTGCGGAACCGGTCCGCTGAAATGGGGATGCCGGCGGCGCGCAAGTGCTCGGCAAACTGATCGACTGGCTCGAACCCCAGCAGTTCGGCCGCGCAGAGCTCCAAAACCGATTTCGGCATGCCGTTTTTGGCAATCCAGTTTTCCGCCGCATAGAAATGGGCTGTCATCCCACCCACCAACTTGGCGATCAGTTCAGGCTCTGTCGGACGCACGTGGCGAATGGCGATGTCGGCCTCGCGTCTTCTGAGGTCGCTGATCGAGTCAGAAGCAACGATGACGAGTGTGATCTGCGGCGCCTTCTCACGGATGCGAGCGACGAGGCAGGGCAGCAGGTACGCTGAGACCGCATCCGTAGCGCTGATGGTGACGCGTCCCTCGATGTCCTGCGATGTGCCAGCGGCAGCCAGCGCCATGGCCTCCGCAGCCATCGACATGGCGCGGGCATGTTCAACCAGGCTGTGGCCGGCGTCCGTCAAAACGAGCCGTTTGCCGATCCTCTCAAACAGCGTGGCACCAAGTGCAGCTTCCAGAGCGGCGACCTGGCGAGACAATGTCGGTTGCGTCAGGCCGAGCTTGCGGGCCGCAGCCGAAAGTGAGCCGGAGGCAGCCGTTGCGCAGAAGGCGCGTGCCTGATTCCAATCCATCTCGATCATACGAAATCGTATATCGGTTGTGCAGAATTCGGCAATACCATGAATTTTTGCATGTGTTAGGTGCTGGCTCGGAAGGAGACCATTATGCTTCGCACCATCGACGACGCGCGCTTCTGGGACGGGATCGCTCGCAAATATGCAACTGACCGCATCAAGGACATGCCCGGCTATGAGCGCACAGTCGAGCGCTCCCGGCACTTCCTCGGCAGTTCCGCAACCGTGCTCGAAATCGGTTGCGGCACCGGCACGACCGCGCTGAAGCTTGCGCCGTTCGTTGCCCGCATTGTGGGAAGCGACGTGTCGAACGAGATGGTCGCCATCGCGCGGGAAAAGGCCGTTGCCCAATCCTGTCAAAACGCTGAGTTTGTGGTCGCAACGGCCGCGCGCGGGCCGGGTTCGGACGGCTCATACGATGCCGTGCTCGCGTTCAACCTTCTGCACTTGATCGCCGATCGACCGTCAACGCTTGCGCGTATCCATCGCCTTCTCAAGCCGGACGGTCTGTTCATCTCCAAGACACCCTGCCTGTTGGAGATGAACCCGTTGATCCGGTTCGCAGTGCCGGTCATGCGGTTCGCCGGTAAGGCGCCGTTCGTCTCGTTCTTCACAGCATCGGCGTTGGAGGCTGAGATCGCAGGTGCGGGCTTCACCATCAACGAGAGGGAGCGACATGGGTCAAGGCGCAAGGACGCCCGGATCTTCATCGTCGCTCGAAAGGCGGACGCAATGCGCCCCCCAGACGTTACCCAAAAAAAGGTGATGAAATAATATATAGCAAAATCAATTATATAGATGTTTTCCTTTTTATCCTGTACAGCGCGCCATTCCGGTACAAATGTGCGAACCGGGGGCGCTGACGCCCCGTTGGCTATAATAGCCTGCTCCAGAGAGCCTTTTCGACCCGTGATCCTGATTTCCGTATCGTCGACTTCCACCTGGTCGACGACGGCGCTGATGTTGGCGCGGCGGAACGGGATTGCGCCGCCGCGGACATTCTGCCGCATTACGGTGGTGAAGGCAGCGATGCGGTCTTCGGTGATCCGGGCATCGGGCCGCAGTTCGGCCGCAATGGTGCCGCCGCGCACCACCTCGCCCTTCGCCGCGAGATGCTCGGCAACCCCTTCGAAGACCGCCTTCGTCAGATCTTGACGTTGGAGCAAG
>JANNRP010000415.1:0-3752 GCA_031401535.1 Hyphomicrobiaceae bacterium
GGGCGATCTGCTGTGGATTGCGGAGGCCGACGACCTGGCCGATCCCAACTTCCTCAACCGGCTGGTGCGCCTGCTTGAGCAGCCCGACGTCGTCATGGCGTTCTCCGATAGCCGCACAATTGACGAGTTCGGCATCGCACAATGGGACAACTACAAGGGCTACTACAATACTCTGTTCCCGGGCGCCCTGGCCAAAAGCGACGTGTTCGACGGTGAGCTGTTCCTGAAAGATTACCTCTCGATCAAGAACATCATCATGAACGTAAGCTCGGTATTGTGGGAGCGACAGGCGCTTGCGGAAGCCTTGAAGCGATGCCAGAGTGACTTAGCCCGGTTCAAGATGGCGGGCGACTGGCGGATCTATGCCGAGACGTGTTTGCTTGGCGGTAAAATTGGCTACGATGCGAGCCCGCTCAATATACACCGAAGGCACTCGACGAGCGTGACGCACGCGTTAAAAAAAGAGACGCACCGGGGTGAGATCGCGGAGATGCATCAGTTGGTGGGCAGCAAGCTCGGGCTCGCG
Organism: Hyphomicrobiaceae bacterium; assembly: GCA_031401535.1. GTDB lineage: Bacteria > Pseudomonadota > Alphaproteobacteria > Rhizobiales > Hyphomicrobiaceae > JAKFWF01. Next base: position 527 of record JANNRP010000415.1, read on the forward strand.
ACCCCGCACAAAGGCCAGCAGGACTACATGCGCGAGATCACCAAGCAGTTCGGGTTGGGGTAGTGTGAGCAGTAATTTGATTGGATCACAGAGACCATAAATCGACCCTACACAGGATAACTGCGAATGAGCCCAAGCTCACATGCCCCGTTGATGTCTTGGACAGATCAATCTCATGAGTGCGTAAAGCTAATAGCGGCGGTACGTTCACCATTGAAGATTTTGTTGAAGACAAAAAACGATCCTTGGTTCTTGCGCGACTGGCTTGCCCATCACACTAGGCTGGTCGATAAAGGTTGCGTTATAGTGTTTGACAATGAGTCCGATGATCCCAAAGTGCTTCAAACCTACGCAGAGTATACTGAGTTTGCGCAGGTTTTTCGATTTCGGGGGCGGCACAACGATTTTCATAACGTCGACGCCATGCCGCGCCTTTACAAGGCGTTAGCTGAATCGGCGGAATATTTCATGTTTCTTGATACAGATGAATTTTGCTATTGGGTTGACGGCCCGACCAGCTTTTCACATGATCTGTCAACAGCGATCGCCATTCTTGCATCGGACGGAGATTTTATGCCGGGTACGTGGCTGCCGAATGTGACGGGAAGCGCGGATAGCTACTGGATTGGCGGCGATCGGAAAGTGTTGCTCGATGGATTGCGATGGGGCAAGCCGCTGTTGCGTGCATCGAAGATGACAAAAGGTTTCATAAATCATAATCTTCAGTGTGTTCATGCTGGCTTTGTTTCTGCACCGTGCAATAAATTGATAATTCAACACAGGATACGCCTTTATCCGCTTCAGCGTATTTCTGCAAATGTTAACAAACTTGCTCAGCGCGGAATAATTGTGCACAGGGACTCAACCGAAGCTGATTTACAAAAAGAATTATCTGTGGCGAGGGACGAAAACGTTAAGCTTTATTTGAACGAAATTATTGAGCTAAAACAGCAGGCGGAGGTTAGCAACCAGGGGTTCGCGCCGAATTCGTCAATTATAAAATTTATCTTTGGCGGCGAGCTTGCATTTTCATCTGATAAAGAGGCCGCCTTATTGGCTGATTTCATCAATGGGCCGACGTCATTTCAAGATTACGCGTTTTCACTCTGAGTGATTGCAATCTGCAATCTATCTTTAAACCTGTGGCGGGAGCTGACTTATGATAGGGTTTATGGTGATCGCTCCCCTTCACCCGCCAGCCCCCACTCCACAACAAACTTCCATACCCCGAAGGGGCTCTGACGGTTTCTGCCTTGGCGCCCGATCCCGGCAGACATGGCCAGTCTGGTCCCGTGCGCGGTTTGGCCTTGCACTTTGCCGCAATAGGTTCGCGCAGGCGATCGGCGGTGCGCAAGGGGCATGTGGCCGACTCCATCTGGTCGGGCCATGAGAGCTCAACTACTGTGCTTTTACGGTCACGACCGATTGCCGTCCGCAACATCGCGAGCCAGCCGTCGCCATCCGTCAAAGTGGGCGCCATCCAACCGCCTTCCGCGAATTCATTCCAGCAATATACGGTGATGGTGCGGAACGGGACGGGCACGGTTTGGTTGCGTGCAAAAGCCGCGGCACGAGCAAAATGCCCCTTCGATCCCGCCACGCTCGGCAGCGCACACCACGGACCTTGTGGTTTACTCTGCGGGTTGACCGCTGGCGCCGATCGTCAAGGAGATCGAGCGTACGAAGCTGTCGTCGAAAGCGCCCGTCGCCAAGGTGATCGACTACAGCCTGAAACGATGGTGCGCCTTCACACGCTTCCTCGACCAGAGGCGTCTCTGCATGAGCAACAACGCCGCCGAGCACGCGGTGCGCGGCATGGTGTCGTCGGCGTGGCCTCCGAACTGAACGCCGATGGCGTAGCTTTCGGGGGCGAGTGCATCTTGGGGAAACCATTTGCGCGGCACCGAGGGCGAACGCGCAAACCACTTACGGCCGTTGGGACCATGGCAAACAACGAGGCCGGGAAAGAGGTCTGCCTCGATCAAACGGATGGCGGTCGCCGTCTGACTGGCGGCAAACGCATCAGCCAATGCCGAGACCGCCTTGAACGTCAATTTCGGTTTCTGACGCGCTACTGGTTTGAACAGATAATGCGGCATCAACAGATCCGCCGCGTAGGCATCCGCCGTCCGTTCCGGCGATGTCTCGTCGCGTGGATGATAGTCGTCGGCGCGGCAGACCAAGCGCTTGCCTCGAGGTCGATTTCGCCTGACTCGATTACCCTCAGATCCTGCAGCAATCGCTCGGCAGCACTGAGTGCCATCACGTGTTTCCATTGTTGTCGTCGCCGGATGGCAGCACGCCAAGCGCGCGCAGGTCGTCGAGCAAGCCGAGGATATCGGCATCGGAGAGTTCGCTCTCCTTGCGCGCCGCCATGGTCAGGCTCGCCGATGCCGTCGGCCTGTCGAGAACGCTGCGAAGCAATTACCGGGCTTTGGCGATATCGATGGGTGCCGTCGATGGCGCCGCCTCCGAACGTGCGCGCGCTACGGCGGCCTTAGCTGCAAGCAGCTTGCTCTTGTTCGACGCAACCACGCTGCGCTCGAACAGAGACCGCATCTCGGCCGCGTGACGGTCCGGATCACCACCTGCTGCCCGGAATTCTGCCAGAATGTCCTCGTCCGGCGCACTCAGGATGTCATCGACAAGGGCATCGGCCAGCCGGTTCAGGGCGTCGTGCGCCTTGCTCTTTTTGCCGGTCATAGCTTCCACCCTTCAGGATACGCGTTGTCGATCCTGCGCCGGACCAGCCTGCGCTTACTGTTGTAGCCCGTCACATCCAGCCCACACAGCTCACGCAATTCCTCTCCTTCGAGCCCATCCATTATTCCTTCGGCGATGATCTGTCCGATATCGTCATCGGCGAAAAGTCCAAGAATCGCTGTACGCATTTCGACCACGCTTTCTTCACTCACCATCCGCTGCTCGGCGTTGAGGCCAGGATCGGGGTATGCATCGGCCTGTTGCGCGACCGTGCTGTCGGCGCCTGCCGACACAAGTACCAGCTTGTTGGCCATTCGCTCGGTGGCGCTGTCGCATTGCTGCTGGCCGTCGAGGACGAACGCATGGGTGACAGGCGCATCGGCCGCCTTGTCCTTATGAATAGTCCAGCCTTTGAGCAGCCATATCAACGCCGGAGTAATTTTCCATCGGCGAGCCGAAGCAATAATCCATCAGTCTTGAACGTATGACGGCCCCCGCGCGCGGGGGCCGTCATACGTTCGTC
>JANNRP010000416.1:0-2884 GCA_031401535.1 Hyphomicrobiaceae bacterium
GAGAGCCTATATCTCTCGGCTGAAGTGATCTGGTGGTAGCTCATGGAACATTCCCTTTTCTTGCCGGAAACGAGAATCTCCGACTCTGCCAGATCGCTTCTTTCAACCGAAATGCGGTTGCACTTAGTTTATGAATTCGCGCTTCACCGCGGCCCGCTTAACGCGGACGTTAAGCCGCAGAGATCGGATTTTCCGCACTTGCATCGCTGTATCCGTTCGGATACGATCGGTAGGTGTATCAGATCCAGCGAACGGAGGTCTTCTCCAAGTGGTTAGCTGGGCTGCGTGACGCAAAGGGTACGGCCCGAATCCTGGCTCGGCTGGATTCGGTACGACTCGGCAATTTGGGTGACAGCAAGAGCCTCGGTGGCGAGCTTCATGAGATGCGGATATTTGCCGGCCCCGGTTACCGCCTCTACTTCGCGCCGCGCGGGGAAATCGTGATTATCTTGCTGTGTGGTGGCGATAAATCATCACAGCAGCGGGACATTGCGCGCGCGAGGCGCCTGCTCGCGGAATTGGAGTGAATCCATGGCCAAGCTGAAGGAATTTGATCCAAGCGTCTACCTCACCAACGACGAGGTGGTTGCGGAGTACCTCACCGCAGCGCTCGAGGATCCCGATCCTGACGTTTTCCTTGCTGCTGTCGGAAATGTCGCAAAGGCCCGTGGCATGAGCAGCATCGCGGAAGAATCGGGGCTTGGTCGCGAGAGCCTCTACAAGGCGCTGACCCCGGGCGCAAAGCCACGTTACGACACGGTGCTCAAGGTGTTGCAGAGTCTCGGCGTCAAGCTGACCATCTCTGCGGCCTAACAATGCGATGCAGCGTTCGGCGCTTGTTGTCACGCCGCTTGCATCGTGGCCAAGCGGCGCGCCGACTGCGCGCCGCCGCTGATCGCGGACGTTAGGTGTCCGAAGTGAGCGATTTCGACGCCGAGGTACTCCAGCTGATTCGCGACGCAAATGCACGACGACGAGGCTACGCAGATTTTTACAAGTGGCCCCTCGATCGCTGTCTTGAAGAGGTAGAGGTCGCACGAACCATGTGCGATGCCTTGAGTTCCGCTGGTCAGCCGCTCGCACATTCAGTCGTATCAAGAGACCGCGGGAGTGACCCACCGGACTGCGAAGGATTATCTCCAGACGGCAAACGTATCGCGATTGAGGTCACGGAACTCGTTGACCCAGCTGCAATTGTCGCTACTCGAAGTGGCACCAAATATGTGTGGGCTCAATGGGATTCGGCCAAACTTGCGGCGGCTCTTCAGGAGCGCCTTTCCAGCAAGGACGGCTGCAAACTCAAGGGAGGCCCATATGACTTGTATGTCGTTGTCATATATACGGATGAGCCAGAGCTGAGTTTGAACGCAGTGAAAACACTTCTCGGCGATAAAAGTGTTCGGATCACGACTCGTGTCGATCGGGCATACTTGTTGCTCTCTTATGAGTCCAGCAGCCGGTCACGACCCTATGTTGAACTCCAAATTTCGGACACCTAACTATGCGTCGGAGCGGTCCGTGAAAGGTTTGGCGAAGGGCGCCCCAGGCGCCCGGACAATTGTGGCGCCTGCGACGCCTGGTTGGGCTCTACCGCGGCCCACTCAACGCGGACGTTAGATTTCACTCCAGAGATCGTATCTAGCGATTCAGGCTCGAAATTCATTGCACCTTGCCCCGGGCAGTTATTGTATATACAATAACATATGGGAATGACCTACGATCCTGATAAGCGTGCGCGCACGTTGCAGGAGCGAGGCTTGGATTTTGAAGATGCGCCAATCGTCTTTGCAGGATTGACGGTCGACGTCGAGGATACCCGCCAGAACTATGGCGAAACTCGGATGATCTGCTACGGCAAGCTTGAAGGCCGTTTGGTGGTCATTGGCTACACCCCGCGTGGCGCGGATCGCCACATTTTCAGCATGAGAAAGGCGAATACACGTGAGCAAGCCCGCCTCGCGCCGTACCTTGGGCTCTGACCTGGCGCGCGTCGATGCGCACCGCATCCGACGCTCGGAGTACAAAGAACTCCCGGAACTTACCGAGGAGATGTTGCGTCGTGCCGTCATCAACAAGGGTGGTCGACCGCGCTCCCCCAATCCGCGCCAGCTCATTTCGCTTCGCTTACCGCCTGACGTGGTGAAACGTTGGCGTGCGACTGGCCCCGGTTGGCAGACTCGCATGGCCGACCGTCTCGCTAAGACTCCGGTCCCACGCGGCAAGGAGTGAAACCTAACTATGCGTCGGAGCGGTCCGTGAGAGGTCTGGCAAATGGCGCCGCGGGCGCCTTGGAAATTATCGCGCCCGCGGCGCTTGGCAATTGCCTCGCGCGGCCCGCTCAACGCGGACGTTAGATGACATACTCATTTGCCACCGCTGCTGTCATTGGAGGCATCTTAGCTCTCGTGTCGGCTTTACTGAGCTACACCGGGGCTCGGACAGCTGCGAAGCAGTCCGAGCCATCGGTACCGAAGCTGCCTTTTACGCAGGAAGGCATGACTTTGATAGCCCGAGCCAATCTCTTTGCGCCGGTTCTATTCGGCATCATCTCGTTGGCGCATCCGGAAGCTCTCGTCACCTCTACTCTCGGCGCTTCGCTCTGCCTAGGCATGTGCGTGTATTTTGGTCTCAAAGGCTGGGGATACATGCGCGCACCAGAGATGCGCGAATTCCGGCCATACATCGGTACTTACTTGGCTTTTGGCTCCGCGGTTTCATACGCAATTGCGCTGGCGGGCAATGTCACGTGACATCAACTTCGAAGTGCAACGCTGATCAGGCGGCGAAGAAGATCTGTTCTGGTGTTTTGTAGGCATGTCGCTTCCTGGGTCGGGTGTTGAGGGATTTTGCGATGGCATTGCATTCGCTCTGGGTGAGGCGGGCC
>JANNRP010000417.1:0-6897 GCA_031401535.1 Hyphomicrobiaceae bacterium
CCGACGCACGAGGGCTTGCGGCCAACCTCAGATCGCGTGCGGGAAGCTCTGTTCAACATCCTCACGCACGGCATCGCCGATTTCGACATCGAGGGTGCACGCGTCATAGATTTTTTTGCCGGCACCGGCGCGCTTGGCCTCGAAGCGCTGTCGCGCGGCGCGCAGTTCTGTGTGTTCGTCGAGGACGACGCCAATGCGCGGGCACTGATCCGCCGCAACGTCGAAGCCTTCGGGTTGACCGGCAACAGCCGCCTGTTCCGCCGCGACGCAACCGACCTCGGTGTCGCCGGTGCCCGCGACGTCGGCACTCTCGCCTTTCTCGATCCACCCTATGACCAGGGGTTGGCTGAGCGTTGTCTGGGCTCAGCCATTACCGGCGGGTGGCTGGCGCCGGGAGCCATCGTCGTGTGCGAGGAGCGCAGCGGCGTACCCTTTGCATTTCCAGGCGAGATCGGCCTGCTCGATCAGCGCACTTATGGCGATACCAAAATTCTGATCGGCCGCATGGATCATAGGCAATGACCGCCGCGCCCCAAGGCACGGCCCGTGATGTCGCCGTCGTCGGTTGGATCGAAGCTGCCTGCTACACATTGGCAATTGGCGTGCTGAGCGTCGCCTATGCTGTTGCAAACCAACAGGGCGCGCACATTGTTGTGTTCATTCTTTATTCGTTGCTGGTGTCGGCAATTGCGTTGATCGCAATCACCGGATTCGGCGACGATGCCCGAGCGGTTATGAAGGCGCCGGAAACCTGGATTGTCGGCATCTCGAACATCGTCGTCGAAGGCGCTTATGCGATCCTGCTTGGCTACGTGGCGCCGGCCGACGGCAGCCTGATGCTGCGCTGGTCGATCCCGCTCGCGCTTGTGATCGGCGCCGCCTTCATGCACCGCTATCCGAGCCTCATCACCTGGGCAGGCGGATTGCTTGTCGGCGGCGTGGTCGTGTGGCTCATGCTCGGTGTCGAGCCAGCCGTGATCATACCGGTAGCGGCCTGTGCAGCCGCCTCCGCCATCGCGATCAACGTACGCGGCTTTGCCAGCGAGTTCCACAAGCAGAACCGGGCGGCCACAACGATCACGCAGAAGATGCAGGTAACCGGTGTCGTCACGCTGGTGACGGTTGCAACATCCGTTGTGCTTGTGGCGCTCCTGATGATGGCAGTTTCAACAGGGCTGCTGCCCGCCACGCCGCTGCTGCCTGACCCTGAGGCGCTCCTGCATATGCCGACGATCGTGCTCGCGCTGCTGGTCGGTGGCGCCATTTTTACCGCGATGACGTACCTGAGCTTTTCTTCAGTCCTGAAAATCCGCACCGAGAACTTCATTGCGACCAGCGCATTCATGCCTTTGGCGACGTTTCTCGTGCAATGGCCAGCAGCCAGTCTGGGCTGGATCACGCTGCCACCGTTCGAATGGCGACTGATGCCAGCGATGCTGCTCGCAATCGTTGGCGTCCTGATCATGGTCGGGGGCCGACGCACATCGGGTTAGACTGGAAACCTGGGCATCGATCTCCCATTTACCCGAAGTGAGCGGCCCCGCCAGCGAGAGCACCGGTACGATGAAACGCTTCACTGCAATGCTTGCTTCGATCGCAACTCTGAGCGCTGTTGCGGCAACGGCCCTGGCCGAGATCACCAATGCGCCGCCACCCGCTTCTAAGAGTTCGTTCACCGTTGAAACGGTTGCCAGCGGTTTAGCCTACCCCTGGGCGCTGCAGTTCTTGCCCGACGGTCGCATGCTCGTCACCGAACGCCCAGGGCGAATGCGCCTCATTGGGCAGGACGGCAAACTGTCCGCGCCGATCGACGGCCTACCAGTGGTCGCGGCCATCAATCAAGGCGGGTTGCTCGACCTCGCGCTCGACCCGAAGTTCGCGGATAATGGCTTTATTTACATAACGTTCGCGGAACTGCGCGGCGCCAACCTCAATGGCACGAGCGTGGCGCGCGCGCGCCTCTTTCTCGATAGCACCGGCGCAAAGCTGCTGGACGTCAGCGTCATCTTCCGCCAGGAGCCAGCAACCTCGGGTGGTGTGCATTTCGGCAGCCGTCTGGCGTTTGCCGACGACGGCACCTTGTTCATCACGCTTGGCGAACGCTACCAGCGCGACTTCGCCCAAGACCTCAACCGTCACTGGGGCAAGATCGTACGCATCACGACCAGCGGCGCGTTCCCACCGGACAATCCGGTATTCAATCCAGCAGCCGCGCCCGGTATCTGGAGTTGGGGCCACCGCAATCCGCAGTCGGCGGCGATCCATCCGGTTTCGCGGAAGCTATGGACTGTCGAACACGGTGCGCGTGGTGGCGACGAGATCAACATTCCCGCCAAAGGGCGCAACTACGGTTGGCCGGTGATCGGCTACGGCATCGACTACTCCGGCGCTAAAATCCACGCAGAAACGCGCCGCGAGGGCATGGAGCAGCCGATCTACTACTGGACTCCGTCAATCGCGCCATCCGGCATGGCGTTCTATACCGGCAACCGCTTCCCGAGCTGGACGGGTAATCTGTTCGTCGGCGCGCTCGCTGGGCAGCATTTGACACGTCTCGTGCTGGACGGCGAAGCGGTGGTCGCCGAGGAACGACTCCTGACTGATCTGGGAGAGCGCATCCGCGATGTGCGCCAAGGTCCGGATGGCCTGCTCTATGTGCTGACCGACAGTTCGCAGGGCAAGGTGCTACGGCTCCGGCCAGCACCTTGATAGAAGACTGATCGCGTCAACACACAGCGGGACGCCAGACGTCGTCCTACCCAATTCTACAGATTCACGCCGCCAGTCGCTCGAATTCCTTGATAATCGCCGCACCCATTTCCGTGGTGCCAACGGCGCGCATGTTGGGCTGCATGATGTCGCCGGTGCGATAACCTTGAGCAAGGACGCCGGCAATTGCCTTGTCTAAAAGATCGGCTTCGCGCGCCATGTCGAACGAGTAGCGCAGCGCCATGCCAAATGAGGCGATCGTCGCAATCGGATTTGCCTTGCCTTGGCCCGCAATGTCGGGTGCCGAGCCGTGGACCGGCTCATACAGTGCCTTGCGCGTGCCGGTCTTGGCATCGGGTGCACCGAGCGAGGCCGACGGCAACATGCCGAGCGAACCAGTCATCATGGCCGCTTCGTCTGACAACATGTCGCCAAACAGGTTGTCGCAAACGATCACGTCGAACTGCTTCGGATTACGGATCAACTGCATGGCGCAGTTGTCGGCCAGGATGTGATGCAGCTCGACACCCTCTCCGTGCGCCTTGTGGGTCGCGGTCGCTACCTCGTTCCACAGCACTCCGGTCTTCATGACGTTGCGCTTCTCGGCGGAGTGCAGCTTGCCGGTGCGCTTGCGAGCCAAGTCGATGCCGACGCGAACAATTCTCTCGATCTCACGGGTGGTGTAGACCGTGGTATCGACGGCGCGCTTCTGGCCGTCTTCCAGCGTCACGATTTCTTTCGGCTCGCCGAAGTAGGTGCCACCTGTCAACTCGCGCAGGATCAGAATATCGAGGCCTTCGACAATCTCACGCTTCAACGATGAGGCCTCGGCCAAAGCGGGGTAGCAGATGGCCGGCCGCAGGTTGGCGAACAGATCCATATCCTTGCGCAAACGCAGAAGACCAGCTTCGGGTCGCAGGTGATAGGCCACCTTGTCCCACTTCGGCCCGCCGACCGAGCCAAAGATAATGGCATGGGCTGCCTGCGCTTTCGCCATCACGGCATCGGTGAGCGGCACCCCATGCTTGTCGATCGCCGAGCCGCCGACAAGATCGGTCGTGGTCTCGAACGTACCCTTTGTGCTCTTCTTGTTCATCACGCTCAGAAGGCGCTCGACCTCGGTCATGACTTCGGGACCAATGCCGTCACCGGGCAACAGCAGCAATTGATGCGTGGTCATGGGACGTCTCTTTCCTGGGGCTCGGCTCGTGGTTGCGTTGAGAAAGTTGCTAGCGCGGGCGACGCCTTGGTGCAACATATGACCTTTGCATACGACGGTAGAGCAAGCGGCATGCGACGCGCGGCAGCAACGGCATTTGTGACGACGGCGCTGCAACTGGCCGCGACGACGGCTGCCGCCGAGGCACCACGCCTCGGGCTGCCCCTCGACTGCGTGCCGGGACGCACGTGCTTTATCCAGCACTATGTCGACACCGATCCCGGGACGTCGGCGCAGGACTTCCGCTGCGGTCACACGACCTATGATGGACACACCGGAGTCGATTTCCGGGTGCTCTCAGCGGCTGCAGCCAAAGTCGGCATTGCCGTGCTGGCGGCAAGCGCTGGCGTCGTCAAAGGCCGCCGTGACGGTATGACAGACGAGTTCCCGCGCGAGAAAGGCCGCGATGGCATCAAAGGGCGCGAATGCGGCAACGGCGTCGTCATCGACCACGGCGACGGATGGGAAACCCAGTATTGCCATCTGCGCCAGGGCAGCGTGCGCGTCACAACCGGCCAAAAGGTCGAACGCGGGATGAGCCTCGGTGAAGTCGGCTATTCCGGCCTGGCAGATTCAGCGCATTTGCATCTCACCGTGCGCCACAATGGCCAGATCATAGATCCATTCACGGGACGTACACCCGACAAAACCTGCGCCCGTGATGGTTCGACTCTACCGGCACTGTTCGACGATGCGGTGGCAAGCCTGTTGCCCTATCGCGCGGGCGACATTCTGCAGACCGGATTCATCAATCGCACCGTCGGATGGGCCGAACTGGAGCACGACCACGAATCGGGATCGCCGGTGACGAAGACCAGCGACGCACTGATTTTCTTTGCCCGACTGATGCATTTGAAAGGCGGTGATCGCATCCGCCTCATCGTCACAAGCCCTTCGGGTATCATGGCAGACGTCACCAGCGAACCAGTTGATCGCAATAAGGCGATTTACCTCAGCCACGCTGGCAAACGGCGGACGACGACAACGTGGGCTGCGGGCGTCTACAAGGGCGAGGCCAGACTGATCCGAGACGGTGTCGACATTCGCGTCGCCCTATCCAGCGTCACGATTGCCGAGTGAGCCGTTACGCTCTCAATGCCTGGTCCAAGTCAGCGATGATATCAGCCTTATCTTCGATTCCGATCGACAGCCGCACCACGTCGTTGCCGGCACCTGCCGCCGTGCGTTGCTCGTCGGTAAGTTGGCGGTGCGTGGTCGATGCCGGATGAATAATGAGCGATCGGGTATCGCCGATGTTGGCCAGATGCGAGAATAGCTTGACGCCCTGCACCAGCCTGACGCCCGCATCGTAGCCGCCTTTGAGGCCGATGGTGAACACAGCGCCGGCGCCCTTCGGGCAAATCTTCTGATGCAGCGCATAGTATTTATTGTCAGGTAACCCGGCGTACTGCACCCACGCGACGCCTGGATGTTTCTGTAGGTGCTGGGCAACGGCCAGCGTATTTTCGCAGTGGCGTTGCATGCGCAGCGGCAGCGTCTCAATGCCGGTCAAGATCATGAAGGCGTTGAGCGGCGCGATGGCGGGTCCGAGATCGCGCAGGCCCATCACCCGGCATGCAATAGCAAAAGCAAAGCTGCCGAATGTCTCGGCGAGCTTCATGCCGTTGTAGGACGCGTTCGGCTCGACCAGCGTCTTGTAGCGATGCTTTGCCCCGAGCCAGTCGTAGGTGCCGCAATCAACGATGACGCCGCCGATCGAGTTACCATGTCCGCACAAGAACTTGGTCAGCGAATGCACGATGATGTCAGCACCGTGCTCGCGCGGGCGGCACAGGTAGGGCGAGGCCATCGTGTTGTCGACGATGAATGGCAGCCCATGCTTTTTGGCGATTGCGGCAATCGCCGGCAAATCGACGATGATTCCGCCCGGATTGGCGATCGACTCGCAGTAGATGGCGCGGGTTTTTGGCGTGATAGCCTTTTCAAAGCTCGCCGGATCGGTCGAATCCGCCCAGGCGACGTTCCAGTTGAACTTCTTGAACGCGTGATTGAACTGATTGACCGAACCACCGTAAAGCTGGCGACCGGCGATGAACTCGTCACCCGATTCCAACAATGTGTGGAAAACCAGCAGCTGTGCCGCGTGGCCCGAAGCAACCGCGAGTGCCGCCGTGCCGCCTTCAAGGGCTGCCACACGCCCCTCAAGCACACTCTGGGTCGGGTTGCCGATCCGCGTGTAGATGTTGCCGAATGCTTCCAACCCGAACAAGCCAGCGGCGTGATCGACGTCGTTGAAAACATAGGCCGCTGTTTGATAGATCGGCGTCACGCGCGCACCGGTCGTTGGATCCGGCGTGGCGCCAGCATGGATTGCCAACGTATCAAAATGTGGCGCGGCGTTGGCGGACTTATCCTGCATGTCGGAACTCCTACATGTTTGAAGTGTTTGCCATCAGGGAGCGCCTTAGGCGCATCAAGTCAACGGATTTTCGTGTAGCACTCGTTGACAGGCGACGGTACAGCTCCAAAGTACCGGTATTCCCGGTGCAGGATGCCAACTTTTTGGGGATGATATGAGCCGCACGCATACCGTTTTTCGAGTGCCGCTGATCGCTCTCCTACTTACGCTGGCGGGCGCCGGGTCTGCGACCGCGCAAACTTGCACACAGGCTGACATCGCTGCCGTCATCGAGAGCATGTCGAAAAGACTGCGTGCAGCCAACTCCGATGGCCAACCCCGCCTCCAATCGCGCATGCGCGAATTGGCCAAGCTGCGCGGTTGGGCTGAAACTGACATCGAGGACAAGGCGCTCGACCTGTTGGAGGACGATGAGACCCGCGCCCAGGACGAGCATGCGAGTCATCTGCTTAGTCAGATCGATCAACTTGGGCAGTCAGCCAGTGCCGCACCAACCTGCAAACAGGTGGCGGACCTGAAAGTGGTCGCCAACCAATTGATCGAGGTCACAGGAGTAAAGGCAGCGCACGTTTCGGCCCGGCTCGATGCT
>JANNRP010000418.1:0-8572 GCA_031401535.1 Hyphomicrobiaceae bacterium
TTGGTGACCAGCGGCCCGAAGTCGGCACTGGCATCGGTCGACGGGCCGATCTTGAGGCTCTCGACGCGCGGGATCAGCTTGTCCATCAGGCGGTCGGCGGCGCTTTTGCCCACCGGCACCGCAACGGACACCGCCATGCAGCGTTCACCCGCCGCGCCGTAACCGGCCCCGATCAGCGCATCGACGGCCTGATCCATGTCAGCATCCGGCATAATGATCATGTGGTTTTTCGCGCCGCCGAAGCACTGCACGCGTTTGCCGTTGGCGCAGCCGCGCGCATAGATGTACTCGGCGATGGGCGTCGAGCCGACAAAGCCGATGGCTGAAATATCGCGGTCATCTAGGATGGCGTCGACGCTCTCCTTGTCGCCGTTGACGACGTTCATGACACCAGCCGGCAGGCCTGCTTCCAGCATCAGCTCGCCCAGCATCAGCGGCACGCCGGGGTCGCGCTCGGAAGGCTTCAGAATGAAAGCGTTGCCGCAGGCGAGCGCCGGTCCGAACTTCCACATCGGGATCATCGCCGGGAAGTTGAAGGGCGTGATGCCGGCGACCACGCCCAGCGGCTGGCGCATGGAATAGATGTCGATGCCGGGGCCGGCGCCATCGGTGAATTCGCCTTTCAGCATCTGCGCGGCGCCGAGGCAGACCTCCATTACTTCGATACCGCGCTGGATGTCGCCCTTGGCATCCGGCACCGTCTTGCCGTGCTCGCGGGCGAGCATCAGGGCCAGTTCGTCGTTGTGCCGGGCGACGAGGTCGATGAACTTCATGATCACGCGGGCGCGGCGTTGCGGGTTGGTCGCGGCCCAGGCAGGTTGGGCTGCCTTGGCGTTCTGTACGGCAGCGTGCAACTCAGCTTTCGACGCCAATGGCACGCGGGCAGCCACTTCCCCGGTCATCGGCCAGAACACGTCGGCGAAGCGGCCACCGGTGCCCCTGACCTTTTTGCCGCCGATGAAGTGATGAAGTTCCGTTGCCATGGCTTGAACCCGTTCCTGCCGCGTTGGATTTAACTATTGAGCCGCACCATAAGAGCCGGTGCGGTCAAAATCCAGTCCGGCGAACGTGAGACTCAGTTGCCGCATCGGTCCACGGCAGCACGCCGGGCGGCAGGCGACTGCGCAGACCATGCAGAACGAGCATGATGCCGGACACCGTCAGCGTTGCCGTGATCGCGATGGCAGCTGCCGCGCTCGACAATCCCTGCTCTTCGAGGCTGAGCAGCGCCACGCCGAGCGTTTCCGTGCCGCCAGACCACAGTAGGGCAGACACCGTCAACTCATTGAAGCAGAGCAGGAATACCAGCAGCGCGCCAGCGATTGCCGACGTCGCCAGATGCGGCAGCACAATGTAGCGCAGCCGCTGCCACGCGCTTGCCCCGAACACGGCCGCCGCCTCCTCCTGATCGCGGGCAAGGGTCCGCATGGCGGCGAGCGGGGCTTTCAATGCCAACGGCAGAAACCGCGCCAGATAGGCGAACACAATGATGAACGGGGTGGCATAGATGCTGACACCGATCAGCGGCAAGGGTTTCAGGAATAGCAGAATGCACGCGATACCGAGCACCACGCCAGGCAGCGCATAGGGGATCTCTATGATGGTCTCGATCGCTGCCCGCCAGCGGCCAGCATAGCGTTCGAGGCCATAGGCGATGATCGGGGCGGCGACGGCCAGCATCATCGCGGTGCTACCGGCGAAGGTGAACGAATTGCGAAAGGCTCGCACGGTGACAGCCTGTCGAAACAGCACTTCGGCGTAGTTGCCCAGCGTCGCCGTCGCGAGGCTGAGCGGCACACCGTAGGCCGGCACCAGCGACGACGCCAGCAGCGACAGCGTCGGCAGCACACATGCTACGACAATGACGCTCCAGAGCACTGCCTCGACCAGACGTTTTCTGCCGCCAAGAAGCCAAAACGGCCGCATTGCATCGTCAAGATCAATCCTGGTTGTTTGCCGACGCTGCAGCCGTATGACGGCGATGACACCCAGTGCTGCGATGCCGCCAACCAGCAGCGACAGCGCCGCGGCATCGGCAATGACCGAGATGCCGGAATTAGACAGTTGCCGGTAAATCAACGTCGGTAACGTCAAATATCCAGCAGGGAGACCCAATAACGCCGGGATACCGAAGTTGCCAACGCCTGCCACGAACACCAGCAGACTTGCGCTGACGATATGCGGTTGCAACAGTGGCATGACGATACGCTGCACGATGATACGAGGGCTTGCGCCGTCGACGTATGCCGCCTCGATCACGCTGCGTGGGATCGCTTTCAACCCCGCTCCCAATGTGATTGCGACCAGCGGCGCATGATGCAGCGCCATCACCAAGATGACGCCGCCACGGCCGAGCATGGGATTGGGAGAACCCGGCTGCGGCGCTATGCCGAGTGCGTTCAGCAGCGGTGAGGCTGGTCCGGCGAGAGATTTGAAGGCTAACGCCACCACCTGGGGCGATACCATCAGCGAGAGCGCAAACAGGAATGCCAGCGGCATCTTGGCCCGCACATCGGTGACGGCGAGTGCGAGCGCGAAGCACGTGCCAAGTAGCAAGCTGCCCGCGCTCGACAACACTGCAACTTCTAAGGTGTTCCAGGCAGCGGCTCTAGCGACGGGCGCGCCGAGACCTGCCAACGCCGCAGGATTCCACGTCCATCCAGGCGCTACCGCCGCAACAATCAAGCGCAGCGATGGCAGCAGCGCCAGTGCAACGGCACAGAACACGACGAAGGCCATGATCGCATGGCCGTCCTGCTTCATCCAATCGGGAGCGGCGTTACGCGCCCCTCTCACGGACCAAAGATCTCGACAAACTTCTTCTTGTTCGCGGCCTCGTCGGCGAGTGCGACGGCTGGATCGAGCGGGATGATCTTGATCGCGCTACGCGCCGGAAAGCCCGCTGGCAACGCAACCGCCGGATGAGCTGGGACATAACCCTGCTTCAAGGCAAGCTCCTGTCCATCCTTTGAAATCAGGAAATCCACGAATGCCTTGGCGGCAGTGGGGTTTTTCGTCGATTTCAGGATCGCCACCGGCTCGCCGATTGCCGATACGCCGTCAGTCGGGAACACGAATTCAATCGGGGAGCCCTTGGCCTTCTCGCGGATCGGCAAGAAGTCGACGATGATGCCGTAGAGCTTCTCGCCACCAGCGACCTGCTTCAAGACGTCACCGTTGCCAGCGATCGATATGGCGCCGTTGGCTTTGAGCGCTTCGTAATAGCCCCACTTGGCCGGCAGCGAGCCAACGAGTGCCGCTGCGTGGATCAGCGCCGCTCCGGAGGCTAGCGGGCTTGGCATTACGATCTGCCCCTTGGCCTCGGGCTTCAACAAGTCGCCCCAGCTTTGTGGCTTGAACGTCGCCTTGGCGTTATAGGCGATGCCAGTCGTAATCAGCTTGGTAGAAAACCAGGTCTTGTCCTTGTCGTGAATGCCGCCCGCATAGGCCGAGACGTCGGCTGCCTCGTGCGCCAACAGTCGGCCTTCTTTCTTCAATCCCTCCATGGTGACGGCATCGGCGATGAGCAGCACGTCGGCTTGGGCGCCGCCTGCTTCGATCTCGGCCCGCAGTTTGGCCATCACGCGCGGCGTGCCATCGCGCACGAACGACACCTCAACCTTCGGATATTTCGCTTTGAAAGCATCGATCGTGGCTTGCGCGTCGGTGTTGGGTTGGCTGGTGTAGAGCACCAGCTTGCCCTCTTGCGCGTGGGTCAGCGTCGGGTTTGCCAGTGTCGCGGCAACCGTCGCCAGCGCCGCGATCAGTGTCTTGTTACTGAGCATCATTCGTTCCTCATTGAGAGACGTGAATACGACATTTCCTACTCCCGAAGCAGCAGGCAGTTAAAAATGGCCGTTCTCCTGCACGATCAGCGGGATGAAGCCGAAGATGCCGACACTTGCCGGATCAACGATCACGCGGACGGCGTGGCTCAGGTTATCACCGAATACCTGCAGCTTGAGGACGTTCGGAATGGGCTTACCGTTGGTCGCTGCGAAAGCCTTAATCTCGAGCACGTGGTTGTCGCCGTGGATCGCAAGAATCGGCTTGCCGAAAGCCTTTGCACCACGCTCCACTGCCTTCACGAAATCGACGAAGCCTGACGCCCTAGGCATTTCGCCGGCGAAGCCCTGTTTGATGTCGAAAGGATCGGCATGAAACAACAACACGACACCCTTGGCACCTGATTCTAAAGACTTGGCGAAACTGTCGTCCAGCCAAGCAATGTTAGCCGCATTGCGCTCGAAATACTCTGTGGCTGCTGCCGGATCGGCGGCTTCGAAGCCATTGTTCGAGCCAACAACGTGAACCGATACGAACATGATGCCGTGTTTCGTGAACCGATAGTTTTCCAAGTACTTGGTGAACTTCGAAGTGGTGAGCCCTTGTGACTCAACCGGCAACGTTGTCTTGCCGAGTGTCTGTGACGGCTTTGCAAAGAACAATTCGCGCAGTTTAGCGAGCCGCTCGCGCGGATCGAACTTACCCGCGCGTTCACGGTGGCAATCGGTCCACTCGTTGTCGCCGATGGTGTAAGCCAGCGGCTGCTCGAACGTCGCGAACTGGTCGAACACCTTCTTGAAGTTCTCGTCGCTGCAGGGCGAACCACCCGACTTAATGTCGCCGACGTGCACAGAGAACGCTGGTTTCATCGCGTTTACAGCACGGATCAAGCGGTCGAACTTGGCCAAATCGTCGGGTAGCCTATAGGGCATATCGCCCATAGCCACAAATGAGAACGCCATATCACCACCGACCTGCTCGGCAGCGCGTGCGTCGAACGCACAAAGGACGGTCATTGCGATTGCTGCCAAATGACGTTTCATGATGCGCTCGTTGTTATCATCGCCCAGTGTGTATGGCGGCGTTATTTCGGTTATGTGACGGTGAGGCGTTAGAGGAAGCTGCGCAGCACGCCTACGGTTGCGATTCCGGCCGTGATGCTCAGCAGATCGCTGCGGGTTGCGACCATCATGCCAAGCGCAGTCGCGATCCCCGCCCATTCGGGTACGCCACCCTTGAGCGCCGCGACCGCCAGCACCGACACCACAACCGCCATCGGAATTGACTTCAGCGCCGCCTCGACACGGGGAGTGATCGTGACATAGCGCATCAGAAAGAAGCCGCCGACCCGGCAGACGAATGCTGCAGCGGCCATAGCGAAAATAGCGATCAGAACGTCCTGGCGCATGTCAGTTGGGCCCCATGCCGACCGTCGGTTCCGAGCGATACTGCACAGCCCCGGCTATGCTGCCGACCAACGCACCGATCACGATGTAGGTCGGGCCTGGGAACAACCGATCTGTCAGCACGGCTGCGACCGCCGCCGCAACAATCGGCACGAAGTCACTGCGGCCGCGCCAGACTCCAACCGCCATGGTGGCGAAAAATGCGATCAGCATGAAATCGAGCCCGAACTGCCTCGGATCGCCGACAAGGCCGCCAAACGCGTGCCCCACAGCCGTTGATGCGGTCCACGTCGCGCACATGGTGAGCCCACCGCCGATCAGATGTGCCGCATCTTCCTTTCCAGCGTTGCGGTCCCGCATCGCCAGCGCCCAGTTGCTGTCATAAAGGAAGAGCAGCGAACCATACGCTCGCAGCGGCGAAAGTTCGCCGAACCACGGCCGCATCGTCGCGCTGAACAGGATATAGCGCGAGTTCATCGCAAGTGACGTGAAACCGACGGCGATCCATGACACCGGATCGGTCCAAATCTGGAGCGCTGCAAACTGCGCTGTGCCCGCGCATACGATTGCGCTCATCATGGCGGCTTCGACGAGGCTCAAGCCATTGACACCCGCGAGCACGCCAAAAGTTGCTCCGAACACCATGATGCTGGGCGCCAAGACCAGTGCCGCGCGCGCGCCAGTCATCGCGCCGTGCAAGGTGAAGGGTGGAGACATGATCAGCGCTAACGGGCCAGGGGGTTGAAAGCGATAATAATGTTAGCCTCGCTGCCCGGTCCCAGGGCATCCACCAACACGTCCTGCTGGCATCCGTTTGACACATGGCTTCACACGGACATCGCACTCAGTGCTTGTGCGGCTCTGATTTGGCGAATGCGGCCTTTTGTTCCGGTGTTGATTCACTCTGGTATTGCGCCTGCCAGACCTTGTAGGGCATGCCGTACACAAGTTCGCGCGCGGCATCCTTTGATACATCAAGCCCTTTTGCGGTTGCCGCTTCCTGATACCAGTTGGACAAGCAGTTGCGGCAGAAACCGGCTAGGTTCATCAAATCGATGTTCTGCACGTCCGTGCGTTTGCGCAGGTGCTCGACGAGACGACGGTAAGCTGCCGCCTCTAACTCGATACGGGTCTGATCGTCGGTCGGGTTAACGGTGGACATGGTGCGGCTCCTTAGGGCGTGTTTCATACAGTATGGGGGCGCACGTCGCGGAATGCGAGTTGCAGGTCCGGCCGATCGAGCAGCTGGCGCATCAGCCGGGTCAGGCGCTGACCCCAAGCCTGCTGACCGGTCTCGTCGCGGATCAGATCCTGCCGCACCTCGATCAGCGCATGTGCCAGCCCGCGCGTCGTCGCGTGTTGCCACATGGTGTCGCCCTCAAGTCCGCCATGATAGGGCTGATTGTCGCCGACAATCAAATCACCTTCCGCGTAAAGCGCGTCGAGCAAGGGTACCGCCATGCGCGGATCGCGATCCCACAGAATACCGGCGTGCCAGGGGCGGGCGACCATTTTCCAGCTCTCGGTGAAACTATGAATGGATAGGATCGCCGGCGTCGTTCCAGTGGCGAGGCAGGTGTCGATCACACGGTCGATCGCGTCATGATAGGGGCGGTAGTAGAGCGCGATGCGCTTGTCGCGCTCAGCGTGATCCAGGTGCCGATTGCCGGGCACGATCGCCCCGTCCGACAGTCGCATAATCAGCGTTGGATCGTCGGCACCACGGTTCGGGTCAATCAGCAACCGGGAAAAATGTGTCAACAGGGCTGGCACGCCAAGGCTCGCCGCCAGATGTCGCGTGATCGCCTCCGCGCCGATGTCATAAGCGATGTGCCGTTTCAGCTGCGCTTCAGGAAGTCCAAGCGTGCCGTAGCCCGATGGGAACACATTGCGTGCGTGATCGCACAAGAGCACCAAGCCTGCATCAGCGGCGCCGCTGATGACGGAATAGGACTCTCGCGTCTCGCTGTCTATCGTGGTCACGCCGCCCCGCCCATAAATCTGATTGTGCGCGGTAGTATAAGAGAGCACACCGGTCAAGGCTACGACGCGGCCTGTCCGGGAGGCGACTGCTGAATTTGATCGCGCGACTGCAACCCAGACAGTCGCGCGCTTGTCGCGACGTACCATCGTGAGCAATACTCGGGCGTTGTTTTTATATGACTGCCAACCGTTGGCGCTGGCAGTCGACGAATGCCCCTTCCTCTCCCGGAGCCCACCATGGCCGATCCAGTCGCTACCACCGCAACCGCTGGAAAACTTGTCATCCGCAACATCGGTTTGCTGTTGTCCGGCGCGTTGGAAAAGCCGATCCTCGACGCTGACACGGTGGTCTCAGTCGATGGCCGGATCACACAGGTAGGTCGCTATAAGGACTGCGACACGGACGCGGCCAAAACCACCATCGATGCCAAGGGCTGCGCGCTCTCACCCGGCTTGATCGACAGCCACGTGCATCCAGTATTCGGCGACTGGACGCCGCGCCAGAACCAGATCGGCTGGATCGACTCTTATCTCAACGGCGGCGTCACCACCATGATCTCGGCCGGCGAAGTGCATCTGCCGGGCCGTCCGCGCGACATCGTCGGTGTCAAGGCGATGGCCATTACAGCGCAACGCGCATTCTACAATTTTCGGCCCGGCGGTGTGAAAGTGCTGGCCGGTGCGCCGACCATCGAAAAGGGCATGGTGGAGCAGGACTTTGCCGATCTGGCGAGGGACGGCGTCAAGCTGTTGGGCGAGGTTGGGCTCGGCACCGTGAAGGCCGGGTACGAGGCCAAACAGATGGTGGCCTGGGCGCGCAAATACGGCATCCAGTCGACAATCCACACCGGCGGACCATCGGTGCCGGGGTCGGGTTATATCGACGCCGATGTGGTGCTCGAGGCTGACGCCGACGTCATTGGCCACATCAATGGAGGTCACACGGCGCTACCGCTGAAGCAGATCGAATGCCTGTGCGAAGGCTGCGGACGCGCCATCGAGGTTGTGCACAACGGCAACGAATATGCGGGTCTGCACGCGGTCAAGATCGCGGCTCAAATAGGCCAGCTCGAGCGCGTCATTCTTGGCACCGACAGCCCTGCCGGTTCGGGCGTGCAGCCGCTCGGCATCCTGCGCATGATCGCGATGCTGTCGAGCTTCGGCGATATGCCAGCCGAGACCGTTTTCTGCTTCGCCACGGGCAATACGGCTCGCACCCGTGATCTCGACTGCGGCCTGATCGACGTGGGACGCGTCGCTGACTTCGTGTTGATGGACCGGGCGCAGCACTCGGCCGGTCGCGATCTACTTGCCTCGGTACGCGGCGGCGACCTGCCCGGCATCGGCATGGTGATTATCGACGGCATCGTCCGCTGCCAGCGCTCGCGCAATACGCC
>JANNRP010000419.1:0-6027 GCA_031401535.1 Hyphomicrobiaceae bacterium
GGGCGACGCCGCGCCGTGTTGGTGCTGCCGTAACAGCTGTCCGCGAACGTTGGCCCGAGATCGAAATCGCGCTGCACCTGCACGATACACGCGGACAGGGGATTGCCTGCGCCTATGAAGGATTGCGCCTCGGTGTCACACGCTTCGATGCCGCCGTCGCCGGCTTGGGTGGTTGCCCGTTTGCCGGTCAGCCGGGTGCGCCCGGCAACATAGCAACGGAGGAACTCGCCCTGCTTTGCGAGGAAATGGGCATTGCGACCGGCCTCAACATTGAAGCCTTGATCGAGGCGGGTCGACTGGCCGAACGCGTTGTCGGCCATCCGTTGCCAAGCGCGGCGCTCCGCTCCGGCACACTCGCGTCATTTCGAAGGAACTCCGCATGAGCATCTCGCCGAAGCCGCTCGCGGGCGTTAAGGTTCTCGACTTCGGTCACACCATCATGGGGCCGTGCGCCGGTGTTGTGTTCGCCGATCTCGGCGCTGATGTGATCAAGATCGAGCCGGTCGATGGCGATCCAACCCGGCGGCTGCCAGGTTTTGCCGCTGGATTCTTTGCGACGTATAACCGCAACAAGCGGTCGATTGCGATCGACCTCAAGCGGCCCGAGGGTCAGGCGATCGTTTACGCCCTGGTTGGCCAAGCAGACATCGTGCTTGAGAACTTCGGACCCGGCACCATCGAACGGCTGAAATGCAGTTGGGAGGATCTGCGCGAGATAAACCCGCGTCTGATTTACTTGTCCATGAAAGGCTTCCTCAAAGGTCCATACGAGAACCGCGGCGCCCTCGATGAGGTGGTCCAGATGCAATCCGGCCTCGCCTACATGACCGGTCCGCCCGGACGCCCGCTGCGTGCAGGCGCACCGGTTATCGACATCCTCGGTGGCGTCTTCGGTGTCGTCGCGGCGTTGTCTGCCCTGCGCGAGCGTGACCTCACCGGCCATGGCCAGAAGGTCGCAAGTTCGCTGTTTGAGAGCGCAACGTTCATGCTCGGTGCCTTGATGGTTGGCAGCGCCGTGATCGGCGGTCCGCTTCCGCCGATGCCTGCGCGCCTGAACGCCTGGGGCGTCTACGATGTGTTCACCGCGAGCGATGGTCGACAGGTATTTATCGGCTGCACCTCCGACAATCATTGGCAACGCTTCTGCGAACGGTTTGGGTTCACTGATTGGATGACCGATGAGCGTCTGTCCAGCAACGCCAAGCGTTGCGATGCGCGAGCCTGGATGTTGCCAGTGCTAGAAGACCATCTCAGGTCCATGTCGCTGGAAGACATCCTCGACAAATGCCAGGCCGCCAATGTGCCATTCGCACGGGTCGGCCGACCCGACGAATTATCAGCCGACGAACATCTGTTAGCTCATGGTGGCCTCATCCAGACGGCCGTGTCAGGCATGGGCGGTGGACCATTGGTCGGCATCCCGGCGCTCCCCGTCGAGTTCGGGGATGCACGCAGGCGGCTCGGACTGGAACGCCAGCCGCCGCGCATCGGCGAGCATACCGACGAGATCTTGCGTGATGCGGGCTTTGGTCCAAAAGAGATCGAGACACTGCGCGTTAGTGGCGTGCTGGGTGTTGCCCCGGCCGACACCAAGAACTAGAACATCAAGGTAACAGGGAGGACTACAAAAAATGAGCAATACCATGATCTCACGGCGTAAGCTGATGGCCGGTGGCACGGCGGCACTTGCCGGGAGCGGCAGCATAGGGCTCACCGGATCAGCGCTTGCGCAACAGGCGTCGGGCAAGACCATCCAGTTTATCCTCCCGGTCGCTGCCGCATCAGGCATCGATACAATCACGCGAGCAGCGCAGAATGAGCTTGCCAAAGCCCTCGGTGCTACGTTGATCATCAACAATCAACCAGGTGCCGGCGGCGTCATCGGCACGCAGCAAATGATCCGGTCAGCGCCGGATGGCCTGACGCTTTCGATCGTCTCAAACAATCATGTGATTTATCCGAGCGTGTTGAAGTCCGTGCCGTTTGATCCGATTGCCGACATCACGCCGATCGCGACGATCGGATCGACGCCGCTGGTGCTGGTGGTCAATGCAAACAAGATTGCAGCGAAGTCAGCGTCAGAATTGACGGCGCTAATGAAGGCCAAGCCGGATGGATACACCTACGGCTCGTCGGGCAATGGAACGATTTTGCATCTCGCCGCGGCGATGTTCGTCGATCAGGCTGGCGTGAAAGCCACACACGTTCCCTACAAGGGCGTCGGACCGCTTCTGAACGACCTGATTGGCGGACAGGTGGACATGGCGGTGCTGGCCTACCCTTCGATCATTGCACATCTGAAGTCAGGTGCGCTGCGTGCAATCGGTGTCGGCACGGCGAAGCGGTTGGCGGCGCTTCCCGACATGCCGACGATCGTCGAGCAAGGCATGCCAGACTACATCGTCGAAGCTTGGTTTGCCGTCATTGCGCCGGCCAAATTACCGCCAACGGACGTGGCGCGCATTCATGCCGCTTTCACTACAGCGTTCAATTCTGACGATGTCAAAGCGGCGATGGCGAAGCAGGCAAACACCATAGACATAACGTCGCCAGACAAGTCCGCTACCTTCATCAAAGCCGAACTTGCGAAGTATGCGGCGATCGTCAAAAAGATCGGGCTTGAGCCGCAGTAAAGCCGATCGACCGACCGGTATCGTTGAGCACGATTGCTATGACGCGAGCGCCGGAGTGTTCGCGTCACGCCTTCAATACGCCGCGCTCAATCTGGTCGGCCTCGATACTCTCGAACAACGCTTTGAAGTTGCCCTCGCCAAAGCCGTCGTCACCCTTGCGTTGAATGAATTCAAAAAAGATCGGACCAATCACCGTCTTGGAGAATACCTGCAGCAGGATGCGCGTCATACCGCCATTCACGACACCTTCGCCGTCAATCAGAATGCCGTTTTTCTTCATGCGGTCGAGTGGTTCGGTGTGCCCCTTCACGCGAGTATACGACGTGTCGTAGTAATTGTCGGGCGGGCCCGGCATGAACTCCAGCCCCATTGCAGCGATGGCATCGGTCGCACCATAGATGTCATCGGTGGCGACGGCGATATGTTGAATGCCCTCGCCCTTGTACTGCCGGAGATATTCTTCGATCTGGCTGCTGTCGTCAGCGCTCTCGTTGATCGGAATGCGGATTTTCCCACAAGGCGACGTTAGTGCGCGGCTCGTCAGGCCTGTCAGCTTACCTTCAATATTGAAGAAGCGGATCTCACGAAAATTGAACGTCTTGGCGTAGAAGGAATACCACGTGTCCATGTTGCCGCGCATGACGTTGTGCGTCAGATGGTCGAGATAGTAGAAGCCGACGCCCTTCGGTTTGGGATCAACTTCACCGAGCCAGTTGTAGTCGCGAGCATAAGGCGAACCTTTGGCGCCATAGGTATCGACGAAATAGAGCAGGGATCCGCCAATGCCGATCACCGCCGGAACGTTGAGCGACTTGTCGTTTCCCCTATACTCTGCCGCACCCAGTTCGACCGCCCGCTTCACCGCGTGCGCCGCGTCAACGACGCGCCATGCCATGGCCGGTGCGCACGGCCCATGAGCTGCAACGAAACGGGCGGCATGTGAACCAACCTCCCGGTTCAGGATGTAATTGATGCTGCCTTGGCGATAGATCGAGATGTTCTTCGTCTTGTGGCGCGCCACTTCAATATACCCCATCGACACGAACAGCGCTGCAAGCTGCTCCGGGTCTGGATGCGCGAACTCGACGAACTCGAAGCCGTCGGTTCCGGCAGGGTTCGCCGCATTGATCTCCGGTGGCGGGGCGTCGTGCGGAAACGGACCCATTGGCATGCTCCAGTTGAATTTGATCTGGAGCAACATAGCGCACAATGCGTGCAAGATGCTTGCAAAGACATTGCCTTTTGCAGCATGTTTGCGTGACTCTCCCATATAATCGTGCAAATGAGCGGATTTATTGCATGGATCGGTTCGATGTTGTGCTCTTGCAGACATTGCAAGACGAGGGTCGGTTGACCAACTTCGAGTTGGCCGATCGGGTCGGCCTATCAGCGTCGCAATGCTCGCGGCGGCGCGCAGCACTGGAAGCAAGCGGTACGATCGAGAGCTATCATGCCCGTCTGTCGGACGAAGCGCTCGGTCTCGACGTAACGGTTTTCGTCCAGGTCACGCTCGCGACCCACTCGCCGGACAATTCACAGCAGTTCCACCAGTTGATCGGATCGCTGGATGAGGTACAGGAGGCCTACTCGCTGACTGGTGAATCCGACTATCTCGTCAGGCTGACGGTGCCTGATCTCAAAGCGCTGAACCGGATTCTCAATGATGTATTTCTGCCGCATCACAGTGTCGCACACGTCCGCTCTTCCATCGTACTCGACCGCCTGAAGCAGACGATGCGCTTACCGCTCGGGCATTTGCTCATCGATGGAGCAGCGCCGAACCCAAGAGCGAAAAAACGATCATCCGGAACCAACGCAAGCCGACAAAAATCGCCAGCGCGGGCAGGTGGGCCGCGCCGCAGATGAGACAGCGCTATGGCGCTACTGAGCCAACGCGCCGAGATACTTTCTGACGTCCGGGCTGGCGGTCAGGCTGTCGAAATTCGAATGTTCGGCAACGCCGCCACTGCTGACAAACATAAACCGCTCACAGATCTCGCGCAGGATTTCCAACTGGTACGCCGCTGTCGGATGAAGGCAGACAAACACCAGTCGCCCCTCTCCCCGCAGCCTTCTGAAGAAATCCAGCATGAAACCGATATACCCATCCTGGGTGTTGAACTGCGGCTCGTCGAACAGATGGACCAGTGGATAGGCGCTGGTGGCCTGTTCCATCAGGAAGGACGGCTTGGTCTTGCTGAAGTGCCGCACTTGATAAGACTGGTGGTAGTGGATGGCGAGTCGATCCCGCTGGCGGTACCGCACCCGTTGCATGTCCTGGCCCGCAACCATGACACGCCCTGCTGATGGGACATTGGAGCCCGCGATCATTTCAAACAGGGTCGTCTTGCCCGCACCATTCGGCCCCATCACGCCAACGATCTCTGGGCGTGTGAAGGCGTGATCCACTGTCAACTGAAACGCTGGCGTAGAATCGAAAAAACCTCGTCGGTAGATTTTGGTGACGCCGTCCAGCGCGAGCAGCGGTATGTTGCTCATCAAAGCCCCCCGAGAAGCTGGCGCTTGAGACTTGGATCGGCAATCAGCGTTGCCGCCTCCCCCGACCACGCCACCTGACCTTGCGCCAGCACCACCACCCGGTCGGCAACGCCGAGCGCAATGTCTGCGTTCTGCTCGACGACGATGCTGGCGATCCCAGCCTGCTTCAGGCGACGGATGACGCCCAGAACATCGTCGACGATCTTCGGCGCAAGTCCCTGGCTCGGCTCATCAAATAGCACGAGGCCCGGCGCTCCCAGCAACGCTCGGGCAATAGCCACCATCTGCATTTCGCCACCCGACAGGGTCTCGGCTTCGCGTGTCAACAGGTACTTGAGCGGCGTAAAAATGTCGGTGACGTCGGCCATCGACCAAGCTTGAAAGGCAGTGCGCTTTTCGCCGAGAGCCAAATTCTTTGCCACCGTGAGTGTCGGGCATAAGCGGCGGTCATCGGGCACCCATCCGATCCCCGCGCGGGCAATCTCGTGGGTCGCACGGGACGTGATCGAGGTTCCCTGGAAACGGATATCGCCGCGGCGCGCCCGAGTCAGTCCCAGGATGGAGCGCAGCACGGTTGTCTTTCCAGCGCCATTGGCACCGAGCAAAGCAAGAACTTCGCCGGCGCGGATTGAGAGCGAAACGCCAAACAACGCCTGGGTCTCACCATAGAAGGTATCGATTGCCGCAACATCCAGCATCAGTTGAGCCGCCCCAAGTTAGATGCTTCGACCCAGGGATTGGTCTTGAGCTCACCAGGTGTGCCCCGCGCAATCACCTGCCCCCAATGGATGACGGAGATCTCATCGGCGAGGGAGAATAGAAACTCCATGTCATGCTCGATGACGACGATGGTGAGGTTACCCTTCAGCTTGCGCACGAGATCGGCGAGGCGTGC
>JANNRP010000420.1:0-5366 GCA_031401535.1 Hyphomicrobiaceae bacterium
GAGAACCGGGTACATTTTCGTCATGCGCTGCGCAACACGCTGATCCCGGTGGTGACGATCGCTGGCTTGCAACTCGGCGCGGTCATCGCCTTCGCGATCATTACCGAAAGCGTGTTCCAGTGGCCGGGGCTTGGTGCGCAATTCGTCCAGGCCGTGCAGTTTGTCGACATCCCGGTGATGGCAGCCTACCTGCTGTTCGTTGCGGCCGTGTTCGTGGTGGTCAATCTGGTGGTCGATCTGACCTACGTCCTGCTCGATCCGCGATTGAAATCGAGCACGCCGGTTACGGTCGGCGGCAAATGACGATGGTGCCGAACAAACCGACCAGTCGTTGGGCCAAGTCGTGGGATAGCGATCTCGCCTGGAATTTCCGACATTCACCGGTGGCAATTGTCGCCGCCGTAACTACGATGCTGTTCATCACCTTGAGCCTGCTCGCACCCTGGATCGCGCCGCAGAATGCGTTCGACCCCGGCGCCATCAACCTCGAAGATGGGTTCCTGCGCCCGATGGAACAGGGTGCGAAAGGCATGACGCACGTGTTCGGCACCGACAGCCAGGGTCGCGATCTGCTCTCGGCCATCCTGTATGGCTCGCGCGTTTCGCTGCTGGTCGGCTTTGCCTCGGTTGGCTTTTCGATGACGCTCGGCGTCACCCTTGGCCTGATCGCGGGCTTCGTCGGCGGCCGCGTCGACGCACTCATCATGCGCATTGCCGACATTCAACTGTCGTTCCCCGCAATCCTGATCGCGCTGCTCGTGTTCGGCATCGGCCGCGGACTGATCCATCCGACGCAGCACGAGCGCATGGCGGTGATCGTTCTGATCATTGCAATCGGCCTGTCGCACTGGGCGCAATATGCCCGCACCGTGCGCGGCGCCACGTTGGTTGAAAAGAACAAGGACTATGTGCAGGCCGCGCGCGTCATGGGGCGCTCGCCATTTGCCATCATGCGCGAGCACGTCCTGCCGAACGTCCTCGGACCTGTCCTCGTCATTGCCACGATCAATCTTGCACTCGCCGTGATCGAAGAAGCGACCCTGTCGTTCCTGGGCGTCGGCGTGCCGCCGACCCAGGCCTCACTTGGCACACTGATCCGCATCGGCCAGCAATTCCTGTTCTCGGGCGAGCGTTGGATCCTGTTCTTCCCGTCGGCTGCCCTCATCATTTTGGCGCTTGCCATCAACCTGCTCGGCGACTGGCTACGCGACGCGCTGAACCCGAGGCTCAAGTGACGGTTCCGCTCCTCTCTGTTCGAAACCTGCGCGTCGCGTTCCCGAACCGACGGCAAAACCTAGTTGCCATCGACGACGTGTCATTCGACATCGGGCGCGGTGAGATATTGGGCGTGGTCGGTGAAAGCGGGGCTGGTAAATCCGTCACCGGCGCCGCCATCATGGGATTACTTGAGCCGCCAGGGCACATGACCGGCGGCGAAATCCTGCTTGACGGACTACGCATCGACACACTGCAAGGCGAAGCCCTGCGCCGCATCCGTGGCCGCCGCGTCGGCATGGTGTTCCAGGACCCGCTGACGAGCCTCAATCCCGTATTCCGCATCGGCGACCAAATCGTTGAAACACTGCGGGTTCACCTCGATATTTCGGAGACCGATGCGCGCGCGCGCGCTATCGCCCTGCTGGGCGAGGTCGGCATCCCGGCTCCCGCCCAACGCATCGACGCCTATCCGCACGAATTGTCGGGCGGCATGCGCCAGCGCGTCGTGCTGGCGCTCGTGCTCTGTACCGAGCCCGAACTGATCATCGCCGACGAGCCGACGACCGCGCTCGATGTTTCGGTACAGGCGCAGATCATCGGCTTGATCAAGTCTTTGGCGCGCACACGCGGCACGTCGGTGATGCTGATCACGCACGATATGGGTGTGATCGCCGAGGCGGCGGACCGGGTGGCCGTCATGTATGCCGGCCGCATTGCCGAAATAGGCCCCGTCCGAGACGTTCTGAAAAACCCGCACCACCCTTACGCGCAAGGCCTGATGGGTGCGATCCCGACGCTCGGCCGGGCTGCCGATGGCATGAAGGGTCGTCTGGTTGTCATTCCCGGCAACATGCCCCGGCTGAATGCGATCCCCACCGGTTGTGCATTCAATCCACGGTGTGCGTCGGTCGTGGTGCGCTGTCGCAGCGACCGGCCGACGCTCGCAGCCGTGGGCACGTCGCAGGTCGCCTGTTGGGTTGCGACGGGGCAAGCACAATGACCACACGCCCGCTCGTTGACGTCAAAGATCTTTGGCGGCAGTTCGATGTGTCGAAGCCTTGGCTCAACCGGGTCATAGAACGCAGCCCGCGCCAGACGCTGACCGCCGTCGCCGACGTAACGTTCTCCATCGCCAAGGGTGAAACCTTTGCGCTGGTTGGCGAGTCTGGCTCGGGCAAATCGACCATCGCCAAAGTCATCGTTGGACTGCTTGAACCGACCCAAGGCAGCGTCACGATCGATGGTATCTCAATGAGCGATCCGGCAGCCCTTGATCAGCGCCAGCAGCTGCGCCGCCGCATCCAGATGATCTTCCAGGACCCGTTCGCGAGCCTCAATCCCCGTTGGCGTGTCAAGAGCATCGTCGCCGAACCGTTGCGCGCATTTGGCTTGATGTCCGACGCTGCCACTATTGATGCGCGTGTCGCGGAACTGCTGCGGCTCGTCGGATTGTCGGCCGATGACGCCAACAAATATCCGCACGAGTTCTCTGGCGGTCAGCGTCAACGAGTTGCGATTGCACGCGCGCTGGCAGCCGATCCGGAATTTCTCGTCTGCGACGAGCCGACGTCGGCGCTCGATGTCTCGGTGCAGGCGCAGATCCTGAACCTGATGCGCGACCTGCAAGATCGCCTCGGCCTGACGTATCTGCTGATCAGCCACAATCTGGCTGTGGTGCGCCACATGGCGACGCGCATCGGCGTGCTCTATCTTGGCCGACTCGTCGAGGTCGCAGCACCTGACGAACTCTTCGAATTGCCCCAGCATCCCTACACGCGACTGTTGCTCGACGCGGTGCCGGATATCGATATGGCGGGTCGGGTTCGCACACCGGTCGACGGCGAGATTCCAAACCCGATCAACCCGCCAACAGGTTGCAGCTTTCATCCGCGCTGTGCGCTTGCCAACGCCAGATGCAAGACCGAGCGGCCTGCACTATCGTTGGGCAGCGCTGCCGTGGGCGGGCGGCTCGTTGCTTGCCACGCCGTCGCCGAAGGCCGCATACTTGATGCTTCTTGATGGAGCACTCGCATGAACACCGAAACAGCAAAACGTGGCGCAGCACTGGTCATTGCGCCTGACACGGCCCCGTCCTATTGGCAGCCGGTACCGGCCAACGGCTTCGTCACCAACATTCTCAACCAGACGAAGGTGGGCGGCGAGACCAACTTTTCCCTCGGCACGCAAACCGTGGCGCCGCAGTGCTTCATTCGCGAACACACGCATAGCCACAACGAGGAAGTCATCCATTTGATCGAGGGTCGCGGCATCGCGCGAATCGATGGCGTCGATCATCCGATGGAGCGCGGGACCACCGTCTACGTAGGCCGCAACGTCCGGCATCATTTCCTCAATCCCAATGATGAGCCGATGACATTCCTGGTCCTGATGATGCCGGGCGGGCTCGATCAATTCTTCTCCGAGATCGGCCGTCAGCGCATCCCGGGACAACCGGCGCCAGAGCCGTTCCCACGGCCCTCCAACATCGCCGAAATCGAGGCGCGCACCGTGTTCGGCTGGACCGATACATCATTCGACACCAAGAAGGCCGACTAGGCCATGCCGATATCTCGCGTAACGCTTGCCGATGGTGCCGCACTGGCCGTTCACGTCGACGGCAACGGACCGGACCTGATCCTCGTCACCGGCCTCGGCGGCACGGCGGCGTTCTGGGACCCGGTGGTGTCCGACCTTTCAAAAACATTCCGGCTTATCCGCTTCGACCAACGCGGCATTGGATCAAGCACGCGCGGTACGGCCGCCACCACAATCGATCAGTTGGCGGCCGACACCTTCGCCGTGCTCGATCATTTGAAATCCAAACGCGCGGTGCTGCTAGGGCATTCAACCGGCGGCGTCATACTGCAGTCGATGGCGCTCGCCGACGAAACGCGCATCGCCGGAATGGTGCTGTCTGGCACCTGGGCAAGGCCGAACCGCTATATGCGCGAATTATTCCGCTCGCGTGCCGAAATCCTGAAGGTGCGCCCGCGCGAGTACACCGCCATGGTGGGCTTCCTCGGCTATACGTCGGTCTGGCTCAATAGCAACTGGGACAAGTATGAGGCGATGCTCAACGCGGCCCCGATCACAGCAGCGCAACAGGCGGTCGTTGCTGAACGGATCGACGCCATCATGGCATTTGATCGCGCGGTCGATGTGCATCGCATCACCGTGCCGGTGATGGTGCAAGGCGCGGAAGACGACCTGATCGTGCCAGCATTCCTCAATCGCGAATTGGCCGGCCTCATCCAACACGCCGAGCTACACATGCTACCGACCGGTGGGCACATGTATCCGGTCACCCAGACCGCTGCATTCGTAAAATCACTAACTACCTTCGCTCACAAAGTATCAGCTTAACGGCCCGGAGAGTTTCCATGCGCCTCAAAGACAAGATTGCCATTATCACCGGTGGCGGCTCTGGCATCGGGCACGCGACCGCCACGGTATTCGCGCGTGAAGGCGCTGTCGTTGTCGTGGCGGATAAGAATTTCGACGCTGCCAAGTCCGTCGCCAAGGAGTTGGGCGGCAAGGCATCCGCGCTGCATGTCGATGTTTCGAAGTCGGCCGAGGTCAAGGCCATGATCGATGGCATCGTGGCCCGCCATGGCCGCCTCGATATTCTGTTCAACAACGCCGGCTACGGCATCCGGGGCTCGGTCGTCGAAACGACGGAGGACGAGTGGGATGCGCTGATGTCGGTCAACGTCAAGGGTGTGTTTCTGGGATGCAAACACGCAATCCCGGTGATGGCGGCTCAAGGCGGCGGCGCCATCGTCAACACGGCGTCCACAACGTCGCGCGTCGGCATCGCCGATCGCGCGGCCTATGTTACGAGCAAGGGCGCGGTCGGCGCCATGACGCGGGCGATGGCGCTCGACCACGTGCACCAGAACATTCGCATCAATTGCGTTGCGCCCGGCACGATCGAGAGCCCCTATTTCACGAAGATATTCGCGGAGGCCGAAGACCCCAAGGCGTTACGTCACGCGCTCGAAGTTCGCCAACCGATGATGCGGCTCGGCACCCCCACCGAAATCGCCAACGCCGTGTTGTTCCTCGCCAGCGACGATGCCTCGTTCTGCACCGGATCGACACTGTTCGCCGATGGAGGCTGGACCGCGAGATAATTACTAAGCGCCGAG
>JANNRP010000421.1:0-1679 GCA_031401535.1 Hyphomicrobiaceae bacterium
TTTTCTCGCTTGGCATAGCGCAGGAGTTCGGATGGTAAATCTGTTGCGACGAGATGAGCGGTCTCCGCACCTAGACGCTCAGCCAGTCGCATTGTCGCGTCGATACGCGCGCCGGTTTCTGGATCAAGCTCGGGACCCTCAGCGTGCGCAATGTGCACGGCAACCCAGCTCGCTTTGAGCCCTGTTGCGAGCCGCGCAGCCTCGCGTACCACGGTTGCGGAGAGCTCATCTCCACCGACGCAGACCAAAAGCCGTTCGGCTGTCGGCCATGGACCTTCGATGGCATTCTGGCGCAGAAACGCCATCATCTGATCATCGACCTGATCGGCGGTGCGTCGAAGCGCCAATTCACGCAAGGCTGTCAAATTGCTCGTCGTAAAAAACTTGTCGATCGCCCGGCGCGCGTTCTCAGGCAAGTAGACCTTGCCTTCCTTGAGACGCTGGATCAGTTCAGCTGGTGTGATGTCGACCACGACCACTTCGTCAGCACTCTCGACTACCGTGTCGGGAACCGTTTCTCGGACTTTCACTCCTGTGATACGGGAGACGACGTCGGAAAGACTTTCCAGGTGCTGGATATTGACGGCCGTCCATACGTCGATCCCGGCGTCGATGACGTCCTTGATATCCTGGTATCGCTTAGGGTGCCGACTATCGGGAGGATTGGAATGAGCCAGTTCGTCGACGATCAGCAGCTTGGGGCGGCGTGCGATTGCGCCCTCGACATCAAACTCCATAAGCGTTCGACCGCGATAGGGAACCGGTTTGCGCGGGAGCACGTCGAGCTTGTCCAAAAGTGCTGCGGTCTCGGACCGACCGTGTGTTTCTACCAGGCCGATCGCGACGTCGAGACCTTCCCCCTGTAAGCGCTGCGCTGACAGAAGCATGGCGTACGTTTTGCCTACGCCCGGCGCCGCTCCTAGAAAGATCTTGAGTTTGCCACGGCCTTCTCGCTCCGCCACCTTGAGAAGAGCATCGGGGGAGGGGCGTCCATCGCGGGCACCGAGTACCATCGTCTCTAACCTGCTGGCATTTTATCAAGCGCAAGATTGAGCATCAGCACATTGATACGCGGCTCGCCAATGAAGCCAAAGGTTGGTTCCTCGATCCGGTCGGCGATGAGACTGTGTACCGCACCTTCGGGCAGGTTCCGACTCTTGGCAATGCGTGCGGCCTGCATTCTGGCGAACGCCGGGGAAATATGCGGGTCGAGGCCGCTGGCCGACGTGGTGACGGAATCCGCTGGCACACGGATGGCTCCTGTCTCTGCCTTCAAGCTGTCGACATCAGCTTTGACGCGATCAGCGAGCTTCTTCGCTGTCGGTCCAATGTTCGATCCTGACGAACTGACTGCGTTGTAGGGTGCGTCGACCGTCTTTGTCTCATCCTTTGGATCAGGCCCGCTTGTTGCGGAAGCCCGAGGGCGGAAGTATCGGTCCGAGGTGAACTGCTGGCCGATCAATTCTGATCCGATTGTCTTGCCATCCATTAGAATCAGGCTCCCATTGGCTTGAACCGGCAGGGTTACTTGAGCGATTCCGGTTACCAACAGGGGATAAGCGATACCAGTCAGGGCCGTGAACAACAGCAGCATAACGATAGCCGGGCGAATGTGCGTGAGCATGGTGTTTGTTCCTCAGGCGAGATGCAGCGCAACGATGATCACGTCGATGAACTTG
>JANNRP010000422.1:0-13882 GCA_031401535.1 Hyphomicrobiaceae bacterium
GCGAAATCGACGAGGTCGTTGTCAAGGAATGGCACGCGCGTCTCAAGTCCATGCGCCATCGACAATTTGTCCTCGACCACCATCAGCCCATGCAGAAACGTTTTGCACTCGAAATACAGCGAGTGATTGACGTAGTCCTCCGGTCGGGTCATCCGGTCTGCATGTGATGAGAATACGTTCCTGAATATATCGCGCGGCGACACATGACTGACGTCATCCCAGATCGGCGCACAGGCGCGTTTTAGTTGGTCACCCGGCAGGATGCGTTGCCAGAAATTGAAGTACTGGTCGACATAGTGCTCAAAGTCATCATTTACGACGGCACGATAGTAGCGCCAGGGATAACCGCCGAACAGTTCGTCGCCACCGGTGCCGGCCAGCATCACTTTGTTGAACTTGGCGGCTAGCTGGGCAATGTAGAAATTTGGATACGATTGTCCGACGCGCGGCTCCTCCAGGTGATACGCCAAGCGTGGCATTACGCGCTCAAGGTCGCCCGATTTCAGCACCATCTCGTAATGTTCGGTCTTGAACAAATACGACATCTGCTCAGCCGCGGCACGTTCATCGTAGGACATCTCGATACCGGACGCCGAGCTGAGATCAAATCCGCAGGTGAATGTGCGCATGAACGGCAGCTGCGACGACGCGACCGCTGTGATCGAACCGGAGTCCATGCCGCCCGACAGGTACGAACCGATCGGCACATCACTGACCAACTGGCGATTGACGGCCTGACGGAACAGGTGCGACAACTCCGCCAAGTAGTCTTTTTCACGCTTTGGGTTGCTGGGTTCTTCGAAGTTGAAGTCCCAGTACCGGGTGACTTTGACCGCCTCGTCGCCCGGTTTGTAGCTGCCGTCGACTTTGATTTCGGCGTAGCAACCGGCCGGCAACAGTCGGACATTCTTGAAAATTGTGCGGTCGGTGAAGAAGTTCTGGAAGGTGAGATATTCGACCAGGGCTTCCTTGTCGATGGTTGAGCGATAAGCGGGATGCTGGACGATCGCTTTGATCTCTGAACCGAACAGGACCGTGTTTCCGCACTGTGCGTAGTACAGCGGCTTTACGCCAAAGCGATCGCGGGCAAGGTGCAGCCGTCGCGCATGGCGGTCATAGATGCCGAAAGCAAACATGCCATTGCAGCGTCGCACAGTGGCGTCGATGCCCCACTTCGCGATTGCCTTTAATAAGACTTCTGTATCCGAGCGGGATTGAAATTCAATACTGCGGCCCTGCATTTCATTCCGCAGTTCCATGAAATTATATAGCTCGCCATTGTAGGTGAGCACGTAACGGCCATCCGGCGTCCGCATAGGTTGGGAAGCGGCATCCGAAAGGTCGATAATCGATAACCGGCGATGTCCTAATGCCACGGAGCCCTCGACCCAGTGACCATCCCCATCGGGTCCACGATGGGCAATCGCATGTGTCATGCTGCGGATATAGTCATTCGACGCCGGTGCGCCGTCCAAGTGAATGATGCCTGCAATGCCACACACGGGTTGATCCTCAGCAGTGGTTGGTCAAGCGGCGGGAACCGATGCGTACTTCAGTGTTCGTTCAAGCCCTAAGGCAAGCGGCGTGAAGGTTGAGAGATCGACGCGGGTAGCATGTTTTGTTACGTCGGCCACGATCGACGGGGTTGGCCCGGTACCGGTGCGTTCGAAACAGGGTTTGCGCCCTGCCGCGACGCCGATGGCGTGAGCCAAATCCGTGAACGAAACGGCACGTGGGCTTGCAACATTCCAGATGCCACGCCAACCTTCCTCGCAGGCTTGTTTGAACACGCGCGCTGTATCGTCGACATAGGTCGGCACCAGCAGGGGACCATCTCCTTGGCTTGGTAAAGTCAAAGGCCGTCCGGCCCGCACATTGTCGATGACGCGGCTTGTCATCATACCAGTTTGACCAGGTCCATAGAGTAGAAATACGCGGAGTTGCGAAACGGCCATTTGCGATTGGTAGGCAAGGCTCAACGTTTCTGCCGCAAGTTTGCTGGCAGCGTAATAACCGGTCGGATTGACGGCGGTGTTTTCACGCAACGGACCGGTGAATGGCTCATAAACGCTGCCGGTGGATGCGAAGACAGTGCGGGTCACACCGGCGCCTAAGGCCCACCGCATAAGGCTCTGTGGCACGGCAACGTTGACCTGAAACATGTCAGCCGCGCCGGCTGGAAACTCGCGGTATTTATCGGACTGCGCCAAATGGATGATGGCGTCGATACGCGATGGCAATGTTGCGGTATCGATGCCGTTGCTCAGGTCTGCCGACAGCAATTCGATATTGTCGGTAGATTTGACGGTTGCTGTTGATCGCGGTCGACGGGTGAGCACAAACAGTTCGTGGGTAGTCAGCATTGGCAGCAAATGCCGACCCAGAAAGCCGGTTCCGCCCGTGATCAATATCCGCATGATGCTTTGGCTCCCGCGTTGCCGGATCGATCGCTTACGCAGTTCCTTTTGAGCGCGCTTTCTGCAACCTCGCTGTAACCTCCGACTTGTGCTCCTTGCGCCAAGTGATCAACTGCTCCAATCCTTCAGTGAGAGGCACGCCTGCCACGAACTTGATTTCGTCCGCAGCCCGCTTGGGTGAGCCTATCCGGTTGCGCACCAGTGTCGCTTGGCTACGTTCCTGATAGCGGATGGGCTGGTTGGACCCCGTTAAATCGAGCAGCATCTGCGCGATCTCCTTCAGAGACGTGCGTTTGCCGGTGCCAACATTATAGTAGCGCGCGACCGCATCGGCCTGCATGGCACAGACATTTGCCTTGCCACAGTCGGTTGCCGCGACGAAGTCGAAAGCCTCGCTGCCGTCTCCGAATATGGTTGGGCCTTCGCCACGGTCGATTGCGTCGAGCATTTTCATGATGACGGCGACATAAGCACCTTCATAGTCCTGACGCGGTCCATAGACATTCATGTAACGCAGGCCAACTAGCCCGGATCATGCACCAGGGCGATCTGCGATCCGGTTGATCTGATGGGCGCGTGCCATCGTCCGGTCGGGGCGGACCGTCGTCGACAACTCGGTGTGCAACGCGTTCGGGGTTGATCTGCCTCGTCGGGCGGCTCGATGGGGCACCGGCCCCGGTGGCTATGATGTCGATGGCGTCAGGCCGAGCACGACCTGACGGAACAGGAACGCATCCGGACAACTCGACGGCAGGCGCACGCGGATGCGGCTGCCATGCTCGATGATACGCGCCGCGATCTTCAGGAGGCGCAGCCGCAGCGTATTGAACTCGGCTTTCGCCAGCGCGTGGCCCGATGGGATCGCCGAGCGCAGCGTGTGCATCAGCCAGAAGGCGGCGGTGTGTAGCGTCAGCCGCACTTGGTTTGCCGTCGCCGCATGGCACGACGTGCGATCGGACGCGAGCTGAGCTTTATGCAACTTGATCAGGTTCTCGGCCTGTCCGCGCTGACAATAGACGCCTTCATAGAGCCGCTCGGCGTCGCCTTCGAGCGAGGTGACGACGTAGCGGACGTCGACCTCCTGCCGACAGCCGTCGGGATGCGTCGGTGTCGGATCGGGCTGCAACGAGACCTCGATGCGCGCGATCACGCGGCGAGCTGTTTTCCAGCTGCCGGCGCGATACTCGAACGAGGAGTAGCAGCGCATCTTCGGCTCGTTCGACCACGCATGCCAGAAGCGCAGATGATCCGATATTTCGGCCACTTCGCGGTCGAGCGCGGCATTGCCGGCGAGGCCGAAGATGTAGCCGGCGCCGTTGTCGTCGCACCAGTCCATGGCCTCGACGCGCCCGTAGTGGCTGTCGCCGCGCCAGACGATGTTGGCATGTCTCCAGCCCTGCGCGCCTCGAATGCGCTTCGTCAGATGCTTGATGACGGTGCGCACTTCCGTGCCCGCTGGCGTCTTCGCCGGCCGCAGGATCGCCGCGACGGGAAGCCCGCTGCCGGCGTGATACACATGCATCGGCGCGAAGCCACGCTCGTCGTGATGCGCGTTCCAGAACGTGAGCTGCTGGCCACCGTGCGCGGCATCGAAGGTGTCGTCGATGTCGAAGATGTCGCGATGGCACGGGCTCACACGCGCAGTGAGTTGGTCGACGAGGGCGGCCGCCAGACGCGCTGCATCCGTTCTCGACGGCGCGTTCTCGAACCGGGAGATGGTCGATTGAGAGGCGAGCGGCGCACCTGTCTCAGGCGCGCGCCCGACGGCCATCTTCAAGGCAGGGTCGTCGCGCAGCCGGTCGTGATCTATGCCGTCCTCATAGCCGCAGCAGATTCCAAGCACGCGCGCGCCGATGATCTCGCCGAGTTGGTGGCGAACGCGCTGGCGATCACGACGGTCGGGCAGCGCCGTGGCGAGCCGGGCGATGATGCCGATCTTCTGCTCAGCCGCTCGTAGCGCCAGCAGGCCGCCGTCCGAAGACTGGTTGCCGCCATCGAAATCGACTGTGAGTTTCTTGCGTGCGACGGTTGGCAGAGCGAAGGGAAGCGGCGTAGCGTCGTTCATGGCTGTGGCGTTCCGTTGCAACGCAAGCACGCTCGTCTCGCAACGGTTTGCTACGCGATCTCAACGGCCTACGCCACAGCCAGCATCATCTTCTTCAAGCCCGATGCATGATCCGGGCTAGGGGCAAGCCGTAGCGATGGTGGAATGCTGTCGCCATTGCCTCGCCGGCAATTTTGGTCGCGCCATAAAAGTTCTTATTATGGAACGGGTGGTCTTCGTCCATTGGCTCAGTCACCGCGTCGCCGTACACCGAGGCCGACGACGAATACACGAGCCGTTTGACGTTTTGCGCAACACAAGCTTCGAGCACGTTGAATGTGCCACGCACGTTCACATCAAAGGCAGAACGCGGATACTCGTGGCACTGCAGCAGCCATAGCGCGGCAAAGTGGAACACGCCATCGGCCCCCTCGAAAGCCTTGGCGAGAATATCTGATTGGAGAATATCGCCACCGATGTCGAAGATCTTTACTCGGGGGTCTTTCAAAGCGCCAGCAAGGTTCTCCATGCGGCCGCGCGCAAAGTTGTCATAAATCAAAACTTCCTGGACGTCCTTTTTGACCAAGTGGTCAACTGTATGTGAGCCGATCAACCCAGCGCCACCGACGAGCACCACTTTTTTGCCACGTAGATCCACGGCCACAGCCTCTCTGGATTATCGAGGTGATGGAGGCAACCTCCACCGCCATTTCGTCAATTCGGAGCGACCCCTATGGCAGAAGCATGTGGTGCCAGCAAGCTACGGACGACGGACGCCACCACCTAACGGTGGATGACGATAGCCGTAGACTTGCTGTGCTCACCCCGACATAGCAGATTCGTGGCAATCCGCTGTCTTGCGGTGCAGTTTAGCTATTACGACCCTTTCTTGGCAGCTTCGTGCGTCCGCTTTGCATAATCGGTCGGGGGCACGTTCCACTTCTTTTCGAGTTCGACGATGCGACCGGACTTCATCCAATCCTTGTGAAGGTCTTCCATCACCTTCTGAAACGTGGCTTCGCCGGGCTTCACGGCCATCGCCCACGGCGTTTCCATAATGCCCGGTAACGTCATCACGTAGCCTGACTTCCATTCATCGTCGGACAGCTTACCGCCAATAAAAGTCTGGTCGTACAGATAGCCGATGCATTCGCCATTCTTCAGCGCCAGCAAAGGCTTGTCGGAGCCATCGAATGATGCGATCTCCGGGCCGTATTTCTGGGCCACGTCTTTGTTGTAGAACGCTCCCGTAGTCCCACACAGTTTTTTACCCTTGAGGTCCTCCCACGTCTTCACAGGAGCGTCCTTTTTGAGCAGCACGTTGACGGCGTCTGAGTAGTACAGTGGTTCGATCACCTGCACCACTTTGCGGCGAGCTGCGTTGTCGGACATTGTCGCGATCATCAGGTCGATCTTGCCCTGGTTGAGAAACTCCATGCGATTCGCCGATACCACTGGGATTAGTTCGAGTTTGACGCCGAGTTTCTTCGCCACATCTGCTGCAAGATCGGGCTCAACACCAATGATGCCACCCGACGGATCGCGAAATCCGAACGGCTTGTAGTCGGCTTTGACGCCGACGATAAGCGTGCCACGCTTTTTGATGTCATCGAGTACGTCGGCACTCGCGATAGTCGCGCAGCTAAACACGGTAGCGGCGACTGCGGCGGCGCAGTATTTGGCAAACGTCATGTGGATGTTCTCCAACGGGTTGAACGTGGAAATCGGGGTCGAAGACACGGATGCTTCCGGCCCGCTGGAGCGATCCTAGCCTACTGTGTCGGTTTTGCCATCGGTCAGCATTCGCGTGGGATTGACGATTGCTGCATGCCAGCCGCGCGTGGTTCGGTCGAAAGTATGAACGGTCGTCAATCAAACGGTCACAAACTGGGCACCTCTCAGCCCAACTTCGTCTTGGATTGCACGCGATCCTGATTGTCTCAGTTGGAGGAGATCAGTCGGTCGTGTTCAAGGATATTTATGATTGCGATTTGCCGCCGCCCCATCCCGGTGAGATATTGCGTGAGGATGTGCTTCCCCACTTGCGGCTCAAGCGCGATGCCTTGGCACGGCGACTGAAGTGGCGTGCGCAGGATTTGGCCGAGTTGCTGAGCGAGCGTCGGCCGATTACCCAAGAGATGGCTGTGCAACTGGCTGCCACAATCGGGCAATCAGCTCGGTTCTGGCTCGGCCTGCAAGCACAACACGATGGATGGAGGTCGCGACAAATTGCGCGCGCTGCGTATTCGACCATGTCTTAGTTGGACGCAAAACGCGCAACCCATGCTGGGTTGCGCGTTGCAAATCGTCGAAGATTGGATGGTTCGTCAGATCCGGTTGGATGGCAGATCCAGCGGCGAGCGGCTGAGTTCGCGCTCGACATCCGAGCGGTTCAGGCCAATATCCCTCAGTGCCCGATCATCGAGGTTTTGCAGAACCTTACGCTCATTCCATACACGCACCACGAGTTTCAAGCGCGCCAGTCCGTGAGCTGGGCCGACGGCGGTGTAGCCGCGTCCGATTGCTGGTACCGTGCCGGTGAAAACAGTTGCTGAAGATGGTGTTGCGCAGGTCATGATACGTCTCCTTTGGACGTCGTGGCAGAGGGAGCTGAAACTGCTCCGGTAACCAACAATCTACGCCTCCCTCTTGCATAAAGAAAACGAATGTTCTTTATCTCTAGCATTACGGTTCGTTATTTTGTCATAGGGGCAGGACCATGATCCGGGATATCGATATCGCCTTGTTGCGTGCATTCGTCACCGTCGTCGAAACGGGTGGCGTCACCAATGCTAGCCGCATCCTCAATCGGACGCAGGCCGCTGTCAGCCAGCAGGTCAAGCGCTTGGAAGAGTTGTTTGGCGCGGAACTGTTTCAGCGAGAACATAAACGGCTGACGTTGGCGCCAGCCGGTGAGCGGTTGCTTGGTGCGGCGCAGCGGTTGATTGCCATGAATGATGAAACGTGGGGCCAGATGACAACCCCCGATTTTGAGGGCGAGGTGCGGCTTGGCGTGCCTCATGACATCGTCGCTAACCTCATACCGAGCGTGCTGCAGCGGTTTAACAAGGCATGGCCACGAGTGCGCGTCGTGCTGATCTGCCGTGGTTCGAAGCTGCTGCTGGATGATCTTAACGCCGGCCGTATCGATCTAACACTCACGACCGAGACGGCATGCGGGCCCTATGGCGAATCTTTGATGCTCGATCGGTTGGTTTGGGTCGGTGGCAGGGGGGCAACGGCCTACCGGGAACGACCGCTGCCGGTATCTCTTGGCTCAAAATATTGCAAGTTCCGCC
The DNA here is from genome assembly GCA_031401535.1 of Hyphomicrobiaceae bacterium. GTDB lineage: Bacteria > Pseudomonadota > Alphaproteobacteria > Rhizobiales > Hyphomicrobiaceae > JAKFWF01. The sequence goes on from JANNRP010000422.1 coordinate 7,761, forward strand.
CCGAGGTAATCCGTAACTTGCAGGCGGCAGGGCTGCTATGGCGTGTCGTATCCGATTGCGAGAGCATGGAGGCGACCTACGCGACCGTGCGGGCTGGGCTCGCCGTAGCGGCCATGTTGCGCACGTCAGTACCGGATTTCCTTGACGTGTTGGGGCCCAACGCAAACTTACCCCCGCTGCCCGATTTCATGGTCAATCTATATCTGCCGCCGATGGGCCTGAGCGACGTAGCAACGGAGCTTGCGCGCCATATCCGGCAGGATTTTGCTACCCGGTTTGGGCCCAATCGGCTGTCTCCACCGCTGGAGATCGGCCGGATCAAAGCCCAACCGAAAGAAGCCGCGTAAACGGCAATGTCGCCGCTGTAACGAGTATCTGATCCGTCATGATAAACCCTTTGATGTACGTGTTGGACCTGTGGGCGCGGCGGTATGTACTGCGTGAGCCGTCTGCCATTCAGCCACCAACTGCACCTGTGACGGTGGTCACAGGTGCTTCCGAAGGGATAGGGCTCGCCCTTGCGCGCCGGTTCGCAGAAGCTGGACATCGCGTTGTGCTCGTGGCACGCCGACAGGCGCTGATCGAGGCTGCGGCCCTCGCAATCACGACGGACTTCGGGCCGGGAGCCGTTGCACTGACGCTGGACATTAACAAGCCCGATGCCTCCCTGGATCTGGAACGCGCGTTGGCGGCCCGGGGATTACACGTCGATATACTGGTCAACAATGCCGGTTGCGGCCTTGGTGGCGCATTCGCCGAGTTGCCTGCTGCTGAGATCGATGCCTTGCTGAGTGCAAACATTGTCGCACTAACGCGCCTCACGCGACATTTTTTGCCGGGCATGTTGGCGCGACGCAGTGGCGGTCTAATCAACATGGCATCTTTGGCCGGTTTCGCGCCGGGTCCAAACCAGGCAGCATATTTTGCGAGCAAGGCCTATGTGATTTCACTTACGCGCGCGGTCGGCTATGAGACGCGCGGCCGTGGTGTGCGTGTCTGTGTGGTGACGCCAGGCCCGGTCGACACGAAGTTTCACGCGACGATGGCGGCTGATACGTCATACTACCGGTATCTGATACCATCGCCCGGGCCTGAACTTATCGCACGGTCGACCTTTACAGGCTTCAACTGGCACCACCGCGTGATCGTGCCGGGCCTCTCCGCAAAGTTTCTTGGGTTTGCCATGCGCATTGCGCCGAACGTGCTCGTTATTCCGACGATGGATTGGCTCTTGCAGCACCGGGAGACCACGGTGCTGCCACGGTCACGCGCAAAGCTAGGCCGTTGATCAGGATTATGGTTTCTGGTTGTGTTTTTTTAACACATCGGGTGCACTATGCTCGGACGCTGTGGCTCAGGTTGTGCGTTCCCAGCGCCCTGCGCGGCGGAGTATCGTGGAATCCTTATTCTGCTTGATGTTCCGCCGCGCCCCTATTTCCCCCGTGACCTTAAAAATCGAGATCGGTGTAGGCCAGTGGCGGCGGCATGCCTGGCAGCCGATCGGCCAGAAGCGGTCGGAACGACCGGCGCGACTTCAGTCTGACGTACCACGGCTTGACGACGGGAAACTCGTCCCATGGCACCTCTCCCAGATAGTCCAAAACCGAAAAATGAGCCGCTGCTGCGAGATCGGCGAAACTGATCTCGTCGCCGGCCAGCCAACGCCGTTGGTCGGCCAAGAAATTGATATAACTTAGATGGAATCTGAGGTTTGCACGCAGGATTCTCATTAACTCGACATTGGGCGCATTGGACTGCATCGAGTATTGCTGGTCGGTGCGCGACTGGGCGTAAACCTTCTCCGCCAGGAACGGCTGGGTCACCTCGCGATTGAGTTTGCCGTGAAACCAGTCGACGAGACGCCGCACTTCGGCGCGGTCCTCGCGGGATCCCGGCAACAGGTGCATGATCCGGGACGCGTCGTCGGCGTTCGGAGCCTCTTCGGCCATGAACTCCGATATGGCGTAAGCGCCGCAGAGTACCGTATGGCCGGGCAATTCGAGCACCGGCAGTTCGCCGGCGGGATTGAGCCCAAGGAATGCTGGCCGCAGGTCCCACGGCGCTTGTTCGACGAGCGTCGGCTCAATGCCAGCTTCCCCCAGAGCCAGACGGATCGAGCGCGAGAATGGGCAGAGCCGGAAATGTGTGAGTTTCAGCATGGCTCCCGATAGCAACATCGATTGCACGGCGATAGTGAGGCATAGTGCGTGGCGATGGCGACCAAGGGGGCAAGGCTTATGACCAAACGACAAGCAATCATAGTGGGCGCCCAAGGCGTGATCGGCCGATATCTCTCGGCGCACCTGCAGGCAACCGGTGACTGGGATGTCGTCGGGCTATCGCGGCGAGCCGTGGCATCGTCAGCGGGTTTGCAGCATATCGCGGTCGATCTGCTCGATCGGGCGGATGCCGAGGCAAAGCTCGCCGATCTGAACGAGGCAACGCACATCTTTTATTGCGCGTTCCAGGCGCGGCCGTCATGGGCGGAGCACAACGCTCCCAATCTCGCGATGTTGGTGAATGCCGTCGAGCCCATTGCTGCCGCATCGAAGCATCTGCAGCACGTCAACTTGATCCAAGGCACCAAGTACTATGGCAGTCATTTGGGTCCCTTTAAGACACCTGCCAGGGAGACAGATCCGCCGCATATGTTGCCGAGTTTCTATTATGATCAGGAACAGTGGCTGCGACGCGCTCAGGTCGCACAGTCATGGAATTGGTCAGCGCTGCGGCCACACACTGTGTGTGGTTTCGCACTCGGCAATCCAATGAACCTGATCATGAATTTGGCCGTCTACGCCGCGGTTTCGAAGGAATTGGGTCTGCCGCTGCGATTTCCCGGCAAACCCGGTACGTTCAATGCAGTCTATCAGGTGATTGATTCAGGCCTGCTCGCCAAGGGTATGGCGTGGGCGGCAACGTCGCCCGCCGCGCGGAACCAAGTGTTCAATCTGACCAACGGTGATTTCTTTCGCTGGTGCAATGTCTGGCCTCGGATCGCCGACGCATTCGGCATGCAATTCGCCGCCCCGCAAACCATTCGCCTCACCGAGTTCATGGCCGATAAGGGCCCGCTGTGGGGCACGATGCAGGAAAAGTATGGTCTGCTGGCGCACAGTTACGCGGAGTTGGCGGCATGGCCATTTGCCGACTACGTCTGGGGTTGCGACTGGGACATCATGAGTGACACGACCAAGATCAGGCAGGCGGGTTTCCACGAGTTCGAGGATAGCGAAGCGATGATCGTTCGGATGCTGAAACAGTTCCGCGTCGACCGTATCGTGCCGTGAAGGGCGGGACGATGGCGCGCAAAACCAAGGTTGAGCCCAGTACGGATCTCGCAGCGTCATCGGAGCGGTCAGACGAGTCGACCGCTATTCCGGGCATTGCCACAGCGACGCCATCGATGGCGCAGTTCCTGGAGATCAAGGCCGCTAATCCCGACAGTATACTGTGGTACCGGATGGGCGATTTTTACGAGCTGTTCTTCGAGGACGCAGTGAAGGCGTCGGCGGCGCTCGGTATCGTGCTGACAAAGCGCGGCAAGCATCTCGGCCAGGACATTCCGATGTGCGGCGTACCGGTGGTACGTGCGGACGACTATCTACAGCGGTTGATCCGACTCGGTTATCGCGTTGCCGTTTGCGAGCAGATGGAAGACCCGGCGGAGGCGCGTAAACGCGGCTCCAAGGCGGTCGTCCGGCGTGACGTGGTGCGTCTTGTCACGCCCGGTACGCTGACCGAAGACACGTTGCTTGATGCCAAGTCGCGCAATTATCTGACTGCGTTGCACCTGGTTCCGGCGGGTGGCGGGTTCGCACTTGCCTCGCTCGACATTTCAACAGGTGAGTTCGAAGTCGGCACAGCGCAATCGGCTGATTTGCCGGGCGAGCTAGCGCGCCTTGCTCCCGGCGAGATCATCGCTACCGACGACACCTTGCGCGACGTGGAAGTCAAACGCTGGATCGAAGCACTCAACATCGCCGCCACACCTGTGGTGGGCGCCAGCTTTGATGTGCGCAGTGGCGAACGGGCGTTGAAGGAGCGGCTCAAGGTTGTTGATCTAGGGGCATTCGGCACCTTCTCGCGCGGCGAGTTTGCGGCGGTGGCGGCGCTGATCACTTACGTTGACCTGACCCAGATCGGCCGTCGTCCGGCATTGCGTCCTCCACGCCGTACCGGTCCCGATGCGATTTTGGTCATCGATGCTGCCACGCGCGCCAGCCTGGAACTGGTCAAGTCCACCTCGGGGGACAAGCATAGCTGCCTGCTCGGTGCAATGGACCAGACGGTGACGGCATCGGGGGCGCGTGAGCTTGCCGGCCGGATCGCCAGTCCACTTAAGGATGTAGTCGCGATCAACGCGCGGCTCGATTGCGTCGGTTATCTGGTTGAAACTGACAGCCTGCGTGACAAAATCCGTGACCAGCTATTGCAGGCACCGGACATCGCACGCGCAACCTCCAGGCTGGCCCTGCAACGGGGCGGACCTCGAGATTTATCTGCCATTGCTCAGGGGTTGCGTGCAGCCGGTGCCATAGCCGCAGTGCTCAATTCCGAAGCCGACCGAATGGGCTTGCCGGACGATCTGGCCTCGATCGCGGCACGGCTCATCGGTGTCCCTGACACGGTGGCGGGCGTTCTGGATCAGGCGCTCGTCGACGACGCGCCACACCTGAAACGTGACGGCGGGTTTGTGCGCAGCGGATACCGTGCCGATCTCGATGAGGCGCGCGGACTTGGCGCCGATAGCCGCCGGATTATAGCCGAGCTCGAGGCCAAATATGTCGAGGCCACGGGCGTCAGGCCGCTGAAGGTGCGGCACAACAACATTCTTGGCTATTTCGTCGAGGTGACGCAACTCAACGCCAAGCCGCTGCAGGCAGCCCCGCACGACACGCTGTTTCGTCACAAGCAGACGATGGCTAACGCCATGCGCTTCACGACGCCCGAACTGATCGAGATCGAGGGGCGGATTGCGACGGCTGGTGACCGCGCGCTCGCCATCGAGCTTGAGGTATTCAACGAACTTGCTCAAGCGGTGCAAGCCCAAGAGGCAGCACTCGGCCATTTGGCCGGTGCACTTGCAGAGCTTGATCATGTCTGTGGGCTCGCCACGCTGGCCCGCGATCATGGTTACGTGCGCCCGATCATCGATGACAGCACGGTGTTTGATATACGCGGCGGTCGGCATCCGGTGGTTGAGCTGGCATTGAAGGCGTCGAAGGCGGGCGCCTTTATCGAAAACGATTGCATGCTTGGCGCCAAGCCGCATACGCCGACAGGGTTCGACGAGCAGGCATCGGGCCGCTTATGGTTGGTCACCGGGCCGAACATGGCGGGTAAATCAACCTTCCTGCGGCAAAACGCACTTATCGCGCTGATGGCGCAGATGGGCTCATTTGTCCCGGCCCGTTCGGCGCATATCGGCGTAGTCGATCGGTTGTTCAGCCGCGTCGGTGCGTCAGATGATCTTGCGCGCGGTCGTTCGACGTTCATGGTCGAGATGGTCGAGACAGCTGGCATTCTCAATCAAGCATCAGAGCACAGCCTCGTTATCCTCGACGAGATCGGTCGCGGCACAGCAACATTCGATGGCTTATCGATCGCGTGGGCAACGGTTGAGCATCTGCATGACGTCAATCGCTGCCGGGCGTTGTTCGCTACGCACTTCCACGAATTGACTCAGCTCGCGGGGCGTCTGTCCGAGGTTGCCAACGTCACGGTGGACGTCAAGGAGTGGCACGACGAGATTGTCTTCCTGCACAAAATCAAGCCAGGAGCGGCCGATCGTTCCTATGGCATCCAGGTGGCTAAGCTGGCGGGGCTGCCGGTACGCGTGGTCAAACGGGCGACCGAGGTTCTTGCGCGATTGGAAAAAAATAACCGGCGAGCCAATGGTGGCGGCTCGACGCTCGAGGACCTGCCGTTGTTCGCCGCAGCACCGGCGCCGGCAAAAACCGAAATATTGACGTCGGCAGCTTTGTCACCCCTCGAGGTTGCGCTCGCGGACATTCGTCCGGACGAGTTGACGCCCAAAGACGCTCTCGAAATTGTCTACCGGTTAAAGTCGCTGGTCCGTTGAGACTATGGGGCGCTCTGCCGCATGGTCCGTCTCAGTC
>JANNRP010000423.1:0-2817 GCA_031401535.1 Hyphomicrobiaceae bacterium
GAACGTCAGCGCAAGTTTGTCAGCCTTGAACTGCACGATTGCACCAAACTGGGTTGAGTTGGTTGCGTCGCCGTTCATCGCCACATCGATCGACTGGAACCAGCCAAGGCCGATGCCATAAGTCGGCGTCGGGCGAATGACGGCCAGGGCTTCGAGCGACACGGTGTTGAACTTGAGGTCTTTGCCGACGGCCTGCGCGGTTTTGCCGACGCCGGACAGGCGCAGCCAGTCGGTTGCGCCATAGTCGAGGCTTGCTTCGTATGCACCACGGTTGACATCGGATTCGCGTGAGCTGGGGAAACCGCTGTGCACGGTATTGGATGAGCCGAACTCAAGCTCGCCGCGTTTGACTTCGAGCTGTTTGACATCGAACGTCTGTGCGCGAACCGGTGCAAACCCGGCACCGAAGCAGATGATCAAGGTCGCAGCCAACAGAGTAGGAGATTTAGCGGCCATGATGGGGCGTCCACAGTTCGGAACGTAGTCTCTTTTCTGAGTACGTTGATTTGCGCAGTCGTGCGGAGTGCGCGGCAGCCACAACCGCCACTATTAGTAGTGCTTTGGAAATAGCAGCGACGCATCACCGAACGAATAGAAACGGTAGTGTTGTGCAATGGCGTGGGCGTAGGCCGCGTGCATGGTGTCAAGACCGCTGAACGCTGATACCAGCATGAACAGCGTTGAGCACGGCAGATGAAAGTTTGTCATCAGGATATCGATGGCCCGGAAGCGGTAGCCCGGCGTGATGAAAATCGCGGTTTCACCGGACCACGGCTGGACGATGCCATCCGCTGTGGTGGCGGTTTCGAGCAGCCGCAGTGACGTCGTGCCAACGGCTAGAATTCGTCCACCGCGGGCGCGCGTCTCGTTCAAGGCGTGCGCGGTCACGGCTGAGACTTCGCCCCACTCGGCGTGCATTTTGTGGTCGATGGTGTCGTCGGCTTTGACCGGCAGGAATGTGCCTGCTCCAACATGCAGCGTCACGAAATGTAGGGTGATGCCGCGCGCATCGAGCTTCGAAAACAGATCATCGGTGAAGTGCAGACCGGCGGTTGGGGCAGCAACGGCGCCATCGTGAGTGGCGTATATGGTTTGGTAGTCGGCGGTGTCTCGCGTGTTGCTCGGCCGTTTTGATGATATGTAAGGCGGCAGCGGCATGTGCCCAGCGGCGGCGATCGCCAAATCGAGTGCGCGTCCCGAAAGATCGAATGCCAGCGTGACTTCGCCTGCGTCGCCCTTGGCGGCCACATTGGCATTTAGCCCGCCGACGATTTCCGCGTCAAAGCGCAACCGATCTCCCACTGCCAGCTTCTTTGCTGGACGAGCAAAAGCGAGCCAGCAATTGGAATCGATGCGCCTGTGCAAGAGGACATTGACGCGGGCTTGCGTTTGACCACGTGCGCGGATGCCATCGAGCGCGGCTGCGATAACGCGGGTGTTGTTGAACACCATCGCGTCACCGGGTTGAAGGGCGTTGACGAGATCCGATACGCCTGCATCGGTGAATGTCGCGCCGGGGCGCACCACTAGCATCCGTGCTGCATCGCGTGGGTGCGCCGGGGCCAGCGCGATGCGATCTTCAGGCAGATCAAAGCCGAACAGGTCAGTGCGCATATTTTTATAACGACCCTAATCGTGAACACGGACGCGTGCCGACTCTACGATCCAAAGCGCCTGCTCGATTTTACGCGTCCTCAAAAATGCAACCAATGTGCGCATGCAAACTTCGATTTTGGCTGGCGTGACCCGTCCACCAATTCGCAGCACGATAAGCCCGGCGGACTGATCCGGAGAAAATCGTAGCGTCTGCGCAAAATCCTGATCGAGCGTCACCAGCGCCCGCCCTTCATTGCGGCAGATTACAAACAGGTCTTCATCCGGCGATCCGCTCAATCGCTGTTCGGCGACGGTCATCACGCCGTAGCCTTCGGCGGCCAAAAGTTTTTGGCCGACTGTCCCCAAATTCTCATCAAGTTTGAATTTCAAGGTGCATCCGCGATCACCGGCACGGGAATAATCTGCTCTCGAGCGACTTCCGCAGCATATCCGATCGCCGCGCGCACATCGTCTGCGGTCAGTTGTGGGTAGCTGGCGAGTATCGTTTCAACGCTTTCACCGGCGGCCAGAAAATCCAAGATCAGCGACACCCAGATCCGAGTCCCGCGGATACAGGGCTTGCCGAAACAAACGTTCGGGTTGATTGAAATCCGGTCGCGAATGAGCTGGTCCATGCAGAGACAATACAGCGAATTTGCAATCGGAACCAGTTCAGCGCCACTTTTGTTTGCATCCGGCAGATCAAAGTCGAACACGTCAGTGCACACGTTGCCTCCAGGGGACGGGTTTGCGCTGTCCACTTTTCAAGCCCCACCGGTCATCCGTTTCAACTTGGCTTTGAACCAGACATCCACCAACTGCCGCCTGCGGCGCCAGTAATTGCCGATAGGGATCAGAAAAACATCCCGGTCGAGAGGCCTATGCGTGAGCGGGAGTTGCAAGCAATTGGCTGTGATGGCGACGATTGGCTTTGGTTGCTTGGGATCGATATGAAGACCGCCGTCGGACAATGACGGCTGTAACTCACCTGTTGCTGTCGCATAAGCATCGTAGAAATCGATGAACCGAATGTCTTGCACACGACCCAGTGATTGCAGCCGAGTGTTCAACAGGCGGCGAATGTAGACCTGCCGACGCACCACCTCGGCAACGTCCTGACCCGGTTCCAACGGAAGCGTGCCCCCTGCGGGAGGGATCACGCAGCAAACGGCAATCGGCCCCGAAAATCCGCCGCGCACAGCCCCGATTGCCGCAATATAG
>JANNRP010000424.1:0-18887 GCA_031401535.1 Hyphomicrobiaceae bacterium
GTCTTCATGAAGACCGAGCATCGATGTATTCAGCGCCAAAGGGCAGGTGGGGGCAGAGCACCGCTTACACCTGACCGCTCAACCAAAGTGAACCTAACCCACTCAGTTCAGCGAGGAGGCCATAATACGTGATGAGTATTATTTGAAAAGTCTGCGCGCCACTACGTGTGTAGCTCGATGTTTCATACCCTCGATCCCAACCAAAGGGCCATCCTCGAGTATATCCACAACGCTAATTTTACCAGCGCCGATATGATTAAGAAGGCCCACCATCTCGATCAACTCTAGCCCAAGTGGATCTAATTCATTTGCAGTTGTCTGGTTCGGCGTGTGTTCAAGCAGGCAAAGCCCTCCGACGCGTAAGCAGTTAAACCACGCTGAAAATAGCTTGAAGGGATCATAACTATGGTCCCAAGAGTTGGAGTAAATGAAGTCAATTTTCTGGATCCATTCGGGCTTAGTCTCGTGGAAGTCCCATTGTATAGTATGAGGAAACTGTCTGGCAGTGTCAGATATTTCTGTGCCCCAGGCTTCAAGGTCGGGGATGGCCTCGCGAAACCATTGCTGTTCATGTCCGCGTCTGGTTCCATGGCATAAGCCGTATTTGGGTGTAAACGAGCGTTTTATGTAGCTCGCGAGATGATCTATTGAATCTTTTGTTACCCACTGGAAATTAATTTTAGCGTAGTTGCCAGTTGTTTGAACCTTCTTGTACCGTTCGTAGTCAAAATCGCCTTTTTCGTTAAGATATGAATAGTGTTTCATTGCCATTTTCCTTTGTGTGGTTCGCAAATCGATGAAACTGAAAATTCGACCTGAATTGATTGAAGGCTATTCTCCGTCCCAGATTGGTTGTTTGATGCCCATTAAAACATCATTGAGATTTGCGCGTATACCTAGATCAATATTATCGAACTGGAATAGCAAAAATGAAAGCCCCGAGTGATATTGAAGGTAGGATACGATGTCGTATCCCCAATCAACTGTAACCAGTGATCCTTTGTTGTCCACAGGATTGCCATGATATTCGGGTGCAAGTATATGTCGGATAATTCCATCCACCATTCGGGCGCGACGTTGAGTAGGGCGTGTACCTCGGACAATTGGAACGGTCGAAATAAACGCACCCCCAGGTTTCAATGTGCGGGCAATCTCCTTTATAGCTTTATCAGATCGGAACAAATGCTCGAACACGTCCTGAGTGATGACGAGATCGAAGGATTCGTCTTTGAAGGTCTGTTGCTCCAAATATTCGGATCGGTATTGCTTACAAGGCATTCGCGGATTGTGCACAACAGAGCCCCTTGGGGCAGTAAGGTCATACTGAGAAGCGATATAACCAGGACATTGATCAACTAAACGTTGGCTTACATAGTCCCAGCCTGGGGAGCATTCGTGGAGAGCAGACTTACCCCAATTGGGGTTGTATGTTTTAAGAACATGAAACAATGCTCGATGTCGCGGAAGGGTTTTGCAATGCGAGCACTTCAAAGTGTTACGGAAGAACGGGCCGTCCGCAAAAAACTCGACGTTTTGTTCGCATACGGGACAGCTGCCGCGATGTAAAAAATGGAATGGGATTGTGTTCACAAGGAACCCTTACTATTAATCCATATACAACAATGGCGTTGCCAATGATTGGCGGTTCGAATAACTAAACCTAACTTACTGTTGTAAATCTATCAACGTACTCTGAGATAGCCTCCAAAAAATAATCTCGCGCTAAGCTTCGAGTGCTTCAACAGGTTCAGTCAAATTTTTCTGAACGAGGTAAGGTAATCCGGACTCCGGAAAATCAATATTGATAGCATGCTATTTTTACAAAAGAACGGATCCAACGGCTACCCACACCTCTTCGCTCGCCAGCCCCCACTCCACAACAAACTTTCAAACCCCGATGAAACCCTGACAATTTCTGCTTTAGCGCTCGATCCCGTTGGGCACGGCCAATTAGACCCCGCGAGCGGCTAAGCCGTGCACTCTGCCGTAACAGTTTCGCGCAGGCTATCGGTGGTGCGCAAGGGGCATGTTGTCCGCTCCATCTGGTCTGGCCATGTGAACACCACCGCTGTGGTCTTACGGTCACGCCCTATCGGCGTCCGCAACAACACAAGCCAGCGGTCGCCGTCCGTCACAGTGGGCGCCATCCAGCCGCCTCCGGCAAATTCATTCCAGGAATATACGGTGATGGTGCGGAACGGGCACGCTCTGGGTGCGGCACGAGCAAAAAGCTCTGTCAATTCCGCGACGCTCGGCAGCGCACACCATGGACCTTGTGATTTACTCTGCGGGTTGACCTCCGGCGCCGATCGTCAAGGAGATCGAGGGTAAGAAGCTGTCGTCGAAAGCGCCCGTCGCCGAGATGATCGACTACAGCCTGAAACGATGGTGCGCCTTCACACGCTTGCTCGACCAGAGGCGTCTCTGCATGAGCAACAACGCCGCCGAGCACGCGGTGCGCGGCATGGTGTCGTCGGCGTGGCCTCCGAACTGAACGCCGATGGCGTAGCTTTTTCTGATATGGGTGTGGCCGTGGACCCAGATGGGCACGTTGTCGAACGCGGCTATGGTGGCGTCGAGATCGCTCGCATAGGCCCCGTCGAGACCATTTCCTGCAAATGCAGGATTGATCCCTTGTCGGCTCGGCGCGTGATGCGTGATAATGACCGTCGGTTTGGCCGGATTGGCGGCGAGGCATCGCTGCAAGGCCGACCAAGACGCGTCGAAGGCATCCGCCGCGTCCTCGGGCCGAAATTTGGCCAGCCGTGTTTCTCCGTTCGATGTGACGGACCGCTTTTTGACGAAGAAATATTCGCCCATGCGACGGCGCACGCCGTTCATGGCTTCCGGACTCCGGCTTTCGAAATCCGACCAGAGTGTCGAACCGAAGAATCGCACGCCGTCCAAGTCCACGCAGTCGTTGTCGAGGACAGTGAAGCCGGGGAGATGCCGCCGCAGGAGGCCGATGGTCTTGTCCAACACCCCGTCATAGTGATCGTGGTTTCCGGCAACGAGCAGGACATGTGGGAAATTTGCGACTGCGCTCTCGACGGTTCAGCCCCGCGTGTGCGGGGAACAGCGGCCCATGGCGCATTGAATGGTGGGTGGTTATCGCGGGCCATCAGAACGGCGCGACATACACCATCGGCTGCTGCGTGCGCCCGCAAATGCAACCAAGCCGCCTCGACAAAATCCTGCGGCAGTCCGTTTGCCGTTACCTGAACGCTACTCTTGCATGACAATGCGAAAACATGGCGCGCACCCTGTGCGTCCTGTCCCAATACGGCCAGATCATCGATCTGATTTCGAGTCTGCCAACGAATCTCTGTCGCGTAAACGGATGCGGTCGGCAGCGGCGCCCCACGCAGCATCCCGACCATGATCCATGCGGCAATACGATCCTCAAAATCATAGCCCGGCCCTGCGGTCGAACGGGTTGTCGCTCGGGTGCGGGGTGCACCTTTGACGCTATTCCTTGGTTGTTTCCGATGGGGACTTTTCATGTTGCGCCGCCAGACCTGGCGGCGACCGCGCGCACCGCTAATAGACCACGAGAGCCGACGAGCGCAGGCTTATGATGCTGCCCAAATTTTGGCTGCGGTTCCCTCCAATCTGAAGTGTTCGGTTGGTTCCTGCTCATGCTCTTTGCCTTGCTTCGGCAAAGATCGCTGATCCGTCGGCCGCCGAACAGCCGAATCAGGGCGTGATCGCGATTTTACCCACGACATTCGGCCTGTCTGTCGCCCTATTCAGATCCAGTCAGCAGCGCACTATGTTGACAGATCCACACCCGCGACCTGTCAACCGGAACGGAAAGAGGTCGGGCTGGCAGCTCTTTGCCTTGAGCGAATGTTCGTGGCCTTGGTTCGTCAGCGCGCTTGATATTGTTGGCAGACGGGGATGCTTCGTGGCGACGCCACTCAGTCACGCGAGCTCCCGTTTAGGGTCGCGTTACATGGAAATTTTCTCAATGATTTCTAAGGCTTGGAACCGGAACTCCGGCGAGTCCGATATAGATGGTTGCGGGGGTGCGCAACCAATTCCGTCGACGGAAAAGCACGAAAACGCTGGGCTCTGACGGTTGGTTCAAATCATCCCGCCACCAACATATCCGAGTCATCACACGCTCGGCAATTGCAATTCCCTACATGGCCGGAGTTAGTTGCCGCACTTGTCGAGCCTATTGGCTTGCCATTTCGGCCATGCCGGCCGCAAACTCGACCTGAGGCCTCCAATCGAGTTCTGACTTCAGACGGCTCGAATCTGCTGTGATGTGGCGAACATCACCCAGCCGGTAACTACCTGTTATGATCGGCGCGGGCCCATTCAGGGCCAATGCCAGGGCCGTCGCCATGTCGCCGACCGTACGCGGCGTGCCCGAGCCGACATTGAACGCTCTGACGCCCGTCACATGGTGTTCGCAGGCCAGCACGGTTGCCGTTGCGATGTCGCGCACGTGGATAAAATCCCGACGCTGGCCGCCATCCTCGAACACTTTCGGGGCCTCACCCCGGCGCAGGGCCGACGTGAAGATGGCGGCAACGCCGGCATATGGTGTATCGCGCGGCATGCCGGGGCCGTAGACGTTGTGATAGCGGAGCGCTGCTGCGGACCCGCCCGTAACTCGAGCCCAGTTGCTCGCGTAGTATTCCTGCGCCACCTTGCTGCTCGCATAGGCATTGCGCGGGTCGATCGGCGCATTCTCGCTCATAAGTGTCGGAGCCAATGCCTTCCCGCACACAGGGCACGGCGGTTCGAATTGACCCGACGCGAGGGCCCTTTCGGTGCGTGCACCGGGAGTTACATGACCATGCTCGGCGCACGCGCCAAAGCCTTCACCGTAGACGACCATGGAACTGGCGAGTGTCAGACGCTGCACCTTGGCCCGGGCCATGGCCGCTAGAAGTACGGCGGTCCCGGCGTCATTCGAAGACGCGTAGTCCGGGAGGTCATCGACATTCACGCCAAGCCCAACTTTAGCGGCCAGATGCACGACCGCTTCGATATCGCGCAGGGCCGTCTCGACACTCTCGCGGTCGCGGACATCGCCCTTCTGGAATGCTACACCAGCCGGAGGCACCCATTGCGCCGAGGAGTGGACATCGGGTCGAAGAGAATCCAGGACGCGAACTTCATGCCCGCGTGCCAGCAATTGCCGCAAAACATGCTGGCCGATGAACCCTGCGCCGCCGGTCAACAATACCCTCATGTCGATGCCCGATCCGAATTGGCGCTGATCGCCGATTTCTGCAGTGAGACGCTCAAACGCACAAATGTCGTTGTGATCTTCCAGGCCGCTTTCAAGCCGACCACGACATCCCCCGACACCTTCGAGACGCCGCCGCGACGGCACCGATGGTCAACCGGGACTTCCAGAACGCGAAGACCGCCTGCCGCGGCGCGCATCTGCATTTCAAGGTTCCAGCCGAACGTCGCCTCGCGCATGCCAAGCGCACGCAATGTGCCGAGGCGCATAGCTCGGAACGGCGACATGTCTGTAAACGTCACACCATACCTCAGACGCAGCAATCGACCGGCAAGCCAACCCGCAACAATCTGCTGCGGCGTCATGCTGCCGGGCTCGCGCACGCCGCGCAGACGAGAGCCCATCGTGAAGTCAGCTTCGTTGCGGGCAACAGGACCAACGACAGCCGCCAGAAATTTCGGCACGTCGCTGCCGTCGCCATCAAGGTAGCAGACGATGTCGATATCGACTGGCACAGCGGCCAATCCGGCCGCACACGCGCGACCGTAGCCTCGGGTCGGTTCGCTGACGACGCGCGCGCCGGCGGCGGCGGCGATGCGCGCCGTGTCGTCGGTCGATCCGTTGTCGACCACGATGACGAGATCCACGCCCTCGGCGAGCACCTCATGCACCACCCCGGCGATAGGGATGGCTTCGTTCAAACACGGCATGATTACGGCCACGCGCGATGTGATTGATCCCAACAGCATTCAATCTGTATCCTGCTGTGCGCTTGCATTCCGAGGAGGACTTTTAGTACGTCTTCGTTCAAGGAAGGCACGTGTGGCGGGCGCGCGCGCGCCTTGAATGTTCGAATACGACCACGTCTGCCCAGCCAGTTCATCCTCAAGTATCTGGAGCGATGTGGCGTCATCGACATCATACCAGCCGGGGACGTTAACAACAGGCAGTCCAAGTTCCCGGGCCCGGATCAGCGTCAGATCATACACCGCGCTGGTGCTCCACGGAATATTTGCAAACAAGCGGGCATGCGGTTTCGACAAACCAATCAAGGTGTAGCCGCCGTCAAACGCCGGGCTCAACACCACGCAATCCCGGCTGCGCACGGCCGCGACAGCATCTCGCAGAATGGATAGCGGCAGCGTCGGGCTATCGGAGTTGATCAGGATCGCGCCGTCATGCCCTTTCGCGAGCAGGTCAATAACGCCTTGTAGGAGTCGCTCCCCGAATGTGCCGTCTGACTGCAACGTCAGATCAAAGCCGTCGGGCAGTAATGTGCGCAAACAGGCCTCCGAGCCGATCGGCGTATAGACGGCGCAGCCCACCATGCCATCGCCCGTCAGAGCGTTGATCGTTGAAGCCAGATCCGTGATGAAACATGCCGAGATCTCCGCACACTCTTCTGGCTGCAGTGGTGGGCTCAATCGTGTCTTGGATTGACCGGGTTGAGGCGTTTTGCACATGATAGCGACGGCAATAGTCAAGCAGTCCTCCAGCAGTTATTCAGTCCGATATTCGGGCACAACCGGTTTTTCAGCCGGCGGGCTGCAGGCACTCATAGCTGTCACCAACAGAACCGCACGATGGCGGCCGCAGTCAATCCGCCAAACCGTCCTGCTCATCTGAGCTGCAATCGAGCGGCCCCCAGGATTGCACCGTCCGCCGACGCCTGCACCAGCACCACGGCTGCATCGCCCGCGGTGAGGACAGTATCGGTTGTGGGAACCGCGCCGTCGAAACGCCCGCCGCTCAGACTGCCAAGTGGCCTCATCGCGCGCACGATATTGACGTAGGCGAGCGTCTGGCCAGCGTTCTCGCCGCGCGTGGCCGATGCTGAGCCCTGAGATTGCACGCCGAGCAGAGTGACAACAGTCCCAGAGGGCGGCGCACGCCCATCGCGCCCGGAGATCTGCACTAGCAGGCTGCCACCACGCAATGACAGGCCGACCGTCGTCGGCTTGCGCCCCGGGTCGGCTCCGGCGCTGGCCAGGTGCCGCTCGATGGCCGCGCGGTTGTGTCCGACCTCATGGTTCAAATCATTAATGACGGCTTGCGGCGTATATACTTGGCCGTCACCGCGACGTCGCGCGTAGGCCTGCTGGCGCTGTGTGTATGCCGGACTGCCAAAAGTGTCCTTCCAGGCGAGACGGTCCCAGTAGTCGACATGAAACGACAGGACGATCACGTCGTTGCGGCCGGTGAAGCTTTTGAGCAGTTTGTCGGCCGGCGGGCAGGACGAGCAGCCTTGGCTGGTGAACATCTCGATGACTTGAGGTGAGCCGTCGCTGGCCGCAGCGACAGTCGTCGCCGGAGACGAGATCACCGCGGCGGCCGTGATCATCCGAAGAGCGGAGCGGCGGGAGCAGTCAGGCATGGGTCGAATCCTTGCAGCGGACACACATGGCTGAAAGAGTAGCGCCACTGCGCTTGCGCTGCTCGTCACGAGGCCGTCAGATCACCCACAATTGAGACCTGCGTGATGCCTGAGTGCTACGCTCGCGTTGGGCTTTTGAAATCACGGTGAGTTGTTATGCGCTGCGCCAGCAAGTTGGTATGCATCACTATGGCGGAGTGGCTTTGGACGCGCGCGTCCGCACGGGGCGAGCATGGCAGACACGAAGCGTTGGCCCGGTATGGGCGCAATTTCATTGGTTTCTTATCTGCGCGGGTTGCCGCCACACGTGGCGCTCTCACTGCTGGCGTTGGCTCTCGTGCTGGCTGCAGCATGTGGGCCGGCGGTGCATCGTTCGCTCGGCGCCGTGGCCTGGCTGGGGTTAATTTTTGTTTGGGCGGGCCTCGCATTTGCGGCCATGCACGTGGCCGCAAACGGCCCCCGGCGATTGACCTTGTGGATCATTCTCATAGCAGCGGCACTCATTCGCGTGCCGCTGCTGGTCGAACCGCCGTATCTCTCCTCCGATATGTACCGGTACGTCTGGGATGGCCGTGTTCAAGGCAATGGCATCAACCCGTATCTGCATGTGCCAGCCGCGCCTGAACTCGCGCACCTTCGGGATGGGGCAATTTATCCGAACATCAACCGTTCCGACTATGCGCCGACCATCTATATGCCGACGGCCCAGATGCTGTTTTGGCTGATCACACGGTTTGGCGACAGCGTGCTGACGATGAAGCTCGGTTTCCTCGCCTTTGAAGCCATAGCCATCGCGGTCATGATCGGCATTCTCCGTACGTTATCCTTGTCGCCAACGCACGTGGTTGCATTTGCGTGGCATCCGCTGACGGTTTGGGAAATCGCAGGCAATGCGCACGTCGACGCGGTGCTGGTCAGTTTGATGCTGATGGCCGTGCTGGCTGCGTTGCGCGGCCGGATACTGACTGCGGGCTCCATTGCCAGCGCAGCAGTGCTCGTCAAACCGACGGCGCTGTTGCTGATGCCCGTGTTCTGGCGGCCATGGAACTGGAAATTGCCGCTGCTGCTCTTCGGAATTTGCGCAGCGCTCTATGCCCCTTATCTCGGTGCGGGCCGCAAGGCTTTGGGGTTTCTCAGCGGTTATGTTGCGGAGGAGGAATTGGGCTCAGGCGGCGGCTTTCGCTATTTGAAACTACTGGAGAGCGTGACAGGGCCGATCCCGCATGGCGCGACACTCTATTTAGCGGCGGCCGGAGCGGGCCTTTTGGCGCTGGCGCTTCAAATCGGTTTTCGCTCGGACCGAACGCCTACCGCAACCGTGCGTTCGACGGCACAACTGCTCATCGTGTTCCTGATGCTGCTGACACCGCACTATCCTTGGTATTATCTCGCCATCGCGCCCCTGCTTGCGTTGCAGCCACGAATGCTGACGCCATGGGTTCTCGCGACCGGCGGCTTCCTCCTCTACGACGTTATCGAGGGTGATCGCATGCCGCCGTTTGCCCTGCGTGAGGCGTGCCTACACCTGACGGCGCTAGCCGCGCTGATGTATGATGTGTGGCGTACGCTGGGGAGCTCGACCGAGCCTGCGCTATCGAGGGTCGAACCATGAGTTCTGCGTCGGTCTTGCCGGTCGTGTCCACTCCCAAGACAGCCTTTGTCCTCGCGGGTGGCGGTAGTCTGGGTGCTGTGCAAGTGGGCATGCTCAAAGCCATCATGGCGCACGGAGTGAAGCCGGATCTGGTCGTCGGGGCCAGTGCAGGTGCGATCAATGGCGCCTATCTGGCGGCGCGCCCGGATGCCGCCGGTATCGACCAACTGGAGCGGCTTTGGACAACCACACATCGACGCCACATTTTTCCCTTGACGATCCGCGCACTGGCACGGGTCGTAGTGAAGCGCGACTTCCTGCTGGAAACCGCACCTCTTCAATCCCTGATCGAGCGCAATCTACCCTATCGCTTGTTGGAAGACGCAGTCGTGCCGATTCACATCGTGACGACTGATTTCCTCAGCGGCGAGATGGTCGTCCTGTCATCGGGGCCTGCGGCACAAGCGATTGTCGCGTCCTGCTCGATACCGGCGGCGTTTCCTGCTGTTGCGATCGGCAAGCGGCATCTGGTCGATGGTGGACTGGTCAGCAACACGCCCATCAAGCTCGCACGCGACCTGGGCGCCACTCGCCTTATCATTCTGCCGACGGGGCATGCCTGTGCGTTGCGCCTTCCGCCCCGCGGCGCCATCTCGAGTGCGTTGCACGGCCTTACACTGCTGGTCGCAGGCCAGATTGTCAAAGAACTCGAAACACTCGATGCCGGCTGCGATTTCCACGTGGTCCCGTCGTTGTGTCCACTCGGTTCGACAGCGTATGACTTCACGCACACGCGCACTCTGATCGACCGTGCGGAACAGCAAACGCGCGCTTGGTTAAACACCGGAGGATTGGACCGCTGCGACATCCCGGATGCATTGCGGCCGCACAGTCATTTCTGACCGGCGGCCGCCTGTGATCTTTTCTCACGCAAGCCGACGGTGCCAGCTGGCGAGCAGTCCGTTGCCCTTGAACGGTCCCCACGGACGACGCGTCAACAGCGCGTCCAGACCAAGACTCTTACCGGCGCTGTGGATCAAGAAGAAGCCCTGGACGAACACGAGGAAGATGTAGAGCCAGGGCCATTCGCCTGGGTGCTTATAGAGGCCGAGCCAGAGATGTAGCGTGAATAGCATGCCGATGGCAGCCAGCGGTCGCACGAAGAGCCCGAGCATGAAGGCGATGCCGAGTGACAGCTCGGTCAGATAGACGATTGGATTGATCACCGCGAGGGCGGGGATGTAGATGTTGGTCGCGATCCAGCTGTGGACACCGAAGGCGGCATGCTCCGCAAGCTGCCGCGTCCAGCCGTCGAGGCCACCTGAGATCGGCAGCGGCAGTTTCCAAAGCGACCCCTGAAACCACATCGAGCCGATACCGAGGCGCATGATCCAGGTGCCGAGATGTTCAGCCGTGCGCTGTGACGGGTCCTCGGACCAGTTCTTCCAGGCGATAAAAATGCTGCCAAACAGTAGAGCCAAGAAGCTGAGTGTGATCACCCAGGCAAAGAATGGCCCCGCGTTGTTGTGATCGCCTGTGCGGCCGAGCAGGAACTGCAGAGTGTCATAGAACGGATTGGTCTTCATGCTTGGTCTCCCCTGATGTGAACGGCAGGCGCTTCGGTGTGGGTCGGCTTACTGCGGGCGCGACGACATTTTGCATGGCGAGATCAATCGTGATGGACTCCAGCGCATTTGAGCGTGGCAGTACGGTCCCGATCATGGCCGTATCCGGGTATCCGGCGGCGCGCAAAACCGACACACATGCGTCCGCACGCGAGGCCGGTATGGCCGCCAGCAGGCCACCGGCAGTCTGCGGGTCGAACAAAGCTGGAAAAAGCGGATGTCTGCCCGCGTCCTCGATATTGCGGATGGCGCGGCGCAGACGCACGTTCTGCGGCTGCAGCGACGAAAAGATTCCCATTGCAATCGTCTCAGCAACACCTTCAAGCAGCGGCAAGGATTGGAGATGCAAGGATGCATCCACGTTCGAAGCGCGTACCATCTCGACGAGATGGCCGAGTAGACCGAAGCCGGTGACGTCGGTCGAGGCATGCGCGCCGTGCGCGGTTAGAATTCCGGCGGCGATGCGGTTCGATGTTGTCATGTGTGAGATCGCTGCCATCACCCAGCGCGCTTTGGCCTTGCCGCGCATGTCGGCTGCCAGCAGCGTGCCGGTGCCGATGGGCTTGGTCAGGATCAGGACGTCGCCGGGACGCAGGCCGCCTTTCCGCAGAACCGCGTCGCGCGCGATCAAGCCGTTGACGGCAAAGCCAAGCGACAACTCCGCGCCTTCACTTGTGTGCCCGCCGACGAGCGCGCAACCCGCCTCGCGCAACACTTCGTTGGCACCCGTCATCATGGCTGTGAGATCTGCCTCCACTTTGGTCTCGAGTCCGTAAGGTACAGTTGCGATCGCGAGCGCGGTCTGTGGCTCGGCACCCATGGCGAAGATGTCGCCGAGAGCATGGTTCACGGCAATTTTGCCAAACAGATAGGGGTCGTCGATTATGGCTCGGAAATAGTCGACGGAGTGCACGGCAAGTTTTGCTCCGCCGACGTCGACGACGGCCGCGTCATCAGGCGCGTCAAGGCCAAGAACAACGTCTTCGCGCGGTAGCGGCTCGATCATGCCAAGCGCGCGGCTCAAAACCGTTGCGCCGACTTTCGCACCACAGCCCCCGCAGCGCATGGCCATGGCGGATATTTCTTTGAGCGCGTTGGCGTCGGCGACTTGTACGTGAGGTGTGGTGGAAGCCGCCGCCATATCGGGTAGAGCATTGAATTTCTGCATGAAGCGGCGGTCGATCCAGTCTTTCCAGCGCCAGACCCAGTTACCAGAAAATGTTACGCCGTTGCGGGTGCCGATCGCATTCTCGTCTCCCGTCGATACCAAGTACATGGCATCGCTCTGCGGGCGATGCAGGCGCAACGGTTCGCTGCGCAGCAGATGACGGATATTGGTCGCGAGCGTTGGCCCGCTGCGCACAGCATAAACGCCAGATTTCGGCAGACTATAACCATCGAGCGATGCGACATCTCCGGCCGCGAAGACATCGGCATGGGAAACGCTTTGCAATGTGCGGCCGACCCGGATGAAGCCGCCGTCGTCGAGCGTCAGGCCTGTCTCGCATAGCCAGGGCGCGGCTTCAGCGCGCGTGGTCCAGAAGATCTCGTCGAGTTCGATCCGCTGCGTGCCATTCAGGATGGCAGCTCCGGCTTCTACCGCGGTGACCTTGCAGTTGGCATGCACAGTGATGCCGCGCGTGCGCATGATCTCAGTAAAGCGCTGCCGTGTTCGCATGGGTAACGCTGGCAACACTTCAGCCGAGGGCGTTACGATTGCAAATGACAAGCCGGCTGGATCATGGCCCGCGTCTCGCACGTCACGCATCAGTCTGTACTGCAACGACAATATGAGTTCGACGCCGCCCGGGCCCGCGCCAATGACGCCAATGCGCGCTTTTCCACCCGCCGCGAGTACGCGAGCTCGCGCCGCTTCGAAGCGCGGCAGAAAGCCGTCAACCGGCTTTACCGGAAGTGCATGTTCAGCGACGCCCGGCACCCGTTGTGCGCCCGGTGTCGAGCCGATGTTGATCGACAGAACATCGTAAGGCACTGGTGGGCGATTGGTGCACAGCACGCGGCGGCCTTCGAGATCAAGCCCGGTGACGGTGCTGTGATACAGGCGGGCATTGGCAAATCGCGCTAATGGGCCCGTGTCGATGTGCGCATCATCGGCGCTGTAGTGTCCGGCGATCATGCCAGGCAGCATGCCCGAATAGGGTGTATGGACCTCGCGCGTGATGAGGGTCAGGCGGACGCCCGGCTCGGGGTCCATGGCGAACATCCGCAGCACGCTCACGTGCGCATGCCCAGCACCGATCAGCACGACGTCTTTCACAATGGGGATAACTGGCGACTTCATCGCGTGGCACCTGCCGGACTGAGGTCCTGCGCACCCGCGGCTTCGGCAAGTCGCGTGGGCAGAGTGGAAATCTTGAGCGACGCCCGAACAAAGCGAGACACGGCATCTATCAAGGCCGATAGCACGACTGTCGCCGCGATCAGCACGACCGCTATATCAAAGCGCAGTTCAGAAATGGCGCCGTCGATGTGAAACCCGAGCGTACCAACGCCAAGGATGCCGAAAATCGCGCTTTCACGAACTATGATCTCCCAGCGGTACAGGAGGTAGGCCAGAAACTGGCCATACATGCGCGGCACGACTTCGAATGCGTAAAGATTAATGCCGGCTGGCGCGTCCCGGCGTTGCTCCAACTGGTCGGCATGGCGGCCGAGCAGATAGCCGATGATGCCACCGTTGTGCACCGCGAGTGCGATGATCGCCGGCAGCATTGACGGGCCAAGCACTTGCAGCAGCACGTAGGCCAACATGTATTCCGGTGTTGACCTAACGATCACAAGCAACACGCGCCCGGCTGTCTGCCCACCGAGGCCAAGGAACGTCCGCGAGACAGCTGGAAATACCAACAGTGCCATGATCCCGGCTGCAACAAGTGCGATCTGTGACAGCACCAGCGTCTGCCACACGCCCGGCATGATCTTAGCCGTGAAGATGATCCAGAACCAGTTGCCGAAGGCCGCCCATGTCGCCAGGTCGAGCAGATGGCCGCTGCGCAGGGGAAACGGTACAATGTCGTGGGTGACGAAGCGGATCAGGTTTGCCAGCGTGGAGCCGCCGCCGATCGTCTCCGGCAACAGCAGCAGGCTGCCGAACACCAGAAACGGCACGGTTGCCGGCCGCGCCCAGATGCGGCGCGTGCCGATCAGCAGGTAAAAGACACCGAGGAGTGCCGCTGCTTGGGCATAACGGCCCTGTTTGAAATAGCTCTCAAGATGAAAGCCAATTGTTGGCAGCCCGATAAAACCGAGGATCAGCGTCGAGCGCATGCCGCATTCGAGGCGATACAAAGTATAAGTCTTGAAGCGCTCCATGACTTCGGGCAATCGAGCAAAGGCAAAAGCCGAAATCGCGGACGTGCCTATCGGCAGGACCCTCTCAGCCGCAAGGTCAGCCTCTTCCAGCATTTCTGCATAAACTTTGGCGAAAATGCCAGCGTACGGCACCGCTATGGCCAGCACGCCAGTGACCGGCCCGAGGCCAAAAACCTGGATTAACAAAAGTGCCCAGAACAGTTCATGGATCGAGCGGATGATGACCGAGAAGCGGCGGACGGCTGAACTGCGGGGATAAAGGATCGCCAAGCCAAACCCGGCGGCAGAACCCAGGCCGACACCAACCACAGCAAAGGCAACGGTCCAGATGACGCTCCAGATCTCGATGGCGCGGATGTCGGGTGTCAGAATGCCCCAGGACAGGCGTTTCAGATCAGCCCACGGGTTGAGCGCACTGACAGCAATGTCGGCTGCGAGGAGGGCGATGATAGCGGCGGCGAGCAGGAGAGCACTGGTGCTTGCGTAGGTGAGGCGCATCATGTTGGCGCACCGCCGAAGTGGCCGATCAAGTCGCGTGCGGTCAATTCTGACGCCCGTTCGTCGATGATCTTGCGGCCGCCATCAAGAACGATGATGCGATCACAATGCTCCAGCGCCAGACCAATGTCATGCAGGGCAAGCACCAGGGTGCCGAAGCGGCCGCGCAAAAGCCGCAACACGTCCGACGCTTGCACACCATCGAGCGCGGAAACCGGTTCGTCGCCGATCAGAACCGGCCGACCATTATAGAGGGCACGCGCAACCGAGACACGCTGTTGCTGCCCGCCGGACAAGGCGCCTGCCTTTGCGCGAAGCTTTTCACCCAAGCCGACGTCAGCCAGAACCGACGCCACTTGCGAGAGTTCATCGTCGCGTGGCCAGACGAGATTGCGCAGATTGTAGACCGTCGAATGACGGTCGAGGCGGCCCATATAAACGTTGTGAAAGACCGACAACGTTTTCACCAAGGCCGCCGCCTGAGGCACCAAGGCAACCTCGCTCTCGGCTTTTTCATAGAGCAGGCCGAGCAATGTCGATTTGCCGGCACCACTGCGCCCCATGATGGCGACGCACTCGCCTGATTCGATCGATACCGAGACATCATGGAGCACCGGCCGACCCTGATAGCCAGCCGATGCATTTTCAATTCGGAGGGCAATTTCCCCACTCATATGCACCCCGCCCCTGAGCTTCACTTCAGTACTGGAGGTCAGTTGATGAGGCCAGTTGTCTTGCCCACGTCCTCGATGGCTTTGTAGTCGCTGTTCTTGGCTGGAATGAACTTCGTACGGTCGAAGATCGCGAGCATTTTTGGATCATCGATACCGAGAATGACGGCTTGCAGTTTGTCCTTGAAGCCGACGCCGAATGTCTTGTCCATGTCACCGCGCGCGACCCAGTGATAATCTGGGAACGTCGGCGTTTCCCAGATCACTTGGACCATCTTGGGATCGATCTTGCCGGCCTTGAGTTCCTGCTCCCAGACGACGTAGCTCAATACGCCAACGTGATAGGCTCCTGATTGCACAAGCTGGATCGTTTTGCTGTGGTCGCCTGAATAGCCGACACGCGAGAAATAGGCCTCAGGTGCTCTACCGGATGCGGTTCGGATGAAGGATTCCGGGAACAGCCGTCCTGAGGTCGATGAGCGCGCTCCGAACGTGAACGTCTTACCTTCGATGCCTTTGGGGAAGTCTTTGCTTGGGCTCAACCCGGCTGCGACATTGGCGATGAAGTAGCTCTTGAAAGCCGGGTCTTCGGCGCCTTGGGCAATGGCGTCCGACCCTGGCACCGACAAGCGTGCCTGGACGCCCGTCAGACCGCCGAACCAAGCAAACTGCACTTGATTGTTGGTGAATGCGGTCACTGCCCCAGGGTAGCTTTTGACCGGCAGATACTTAACGGGGACGCCGAGTTTCGCCTCGAAGTATTTGGCGTAGATTGAAAATCGCTCGACCAGCCGCGTCTCATCCTCGTCGGGAATTGCTGTGAAGACGAGGGTCGGAGATTGCGCCGCTGCACTGGTTGTGAGGGATATGGCAAGCGTTGCCAGTAAAGCCAGAGCCGTTCTTCGTTTCATGGACGCACCCTATTTCGCGAGCGAATGAACAATGAGGACGCCCCGTGGTAGCAAATCGGATCACCGGTCCGCACTACACGTTTCGCAGTCTGGCCATCACGGTTCGGTTAGAATGCGCGCCAGTGAGGGCATCAGGGAACATGGGCTATGCCGATGAACGCGTGAGCGCCGAATTTCGCCTCGCTGGTGCCCCACTTGGCCGCGACGGCCGCCACAAACGTGTCGATGACGGCACCGGCTTTGTCGCCGAGGCCGTCGAGCTGAGCCGCCATGCCTGGCGCAAAGCGAATTCGATCACCTAGCCAGCGTGCTGAGGGGACGATAAGTATTTCGCGTCTGACGTCGATCTGTACGGCATCGAAGCCCGCGGCCTGAAAGAGGGCCGCAAAGTCGTTGCGATCGCGGAAGCGCAGTTGGGCAGGCAATGCGGCGGGCGAGGCGTCCGGCTGAACGGATTGTATGGCGGCGCGCAGAGCCGTCGCCAGTTCATAATGTTGCGGCTCAGTCCACGTGACCACCGCAACCCGGCCACCGGGCTTCACCACGCGACGCATTTCGGCCAATCCACGTATGGCATCGGGAAAGAGAATGACGCCGAAGACCGAGATCGCGGCATCGAAGTCGTTGTTCGGGAGCCTCAAGGCCTGCCCGTCCACGGCGCGGGCATCGATTGTCAGCTTCCGCGCCGCGGCCCGCTCGGCGATCCGAGCAACCATGCCGGAGGATGCGTCGATGGCAACCACGTCGCAACCCCGCGCCGCAAGCTCCAATGCAGCGCCTCCACTGCCCGCGCCGACGTCTAGAATGCGCATGCCAGGATTCAGGCCGATGGCATCGAACGCCGCTTTCGCAAACGCGACACTCAGAGGTTCGAACACCGATTCGTACACCGAAACGTGATCATTCCATCGCTCAGGACTCTGATCCGGCTGGGGTGTTGGCGGTATCGGGATCATGGAACACTCACTATAACAACCTGCAGATGGTCACTGATCGTCTAAGCCAGCAACGCCGTCCAATCACAGCTTCATGAGTGTCGCCAATGAGCTTATCCGCCGCGAAGATGCCGTCACCTGAGCTTCCGGCCCCGACGCAGTTCGCACTCGGCATCGGCCTCACCAACGAATGCAATCTGAGCTGCTCTTTCTGCTATCGCGACCCGGATCGCGTGGACCGGCTATCCATCGAGCAAGTCAGTTCCGTACTGGCGCGCATGCCCGTCCGGTCTGTAAACCTTGGAACAGGTGAGAACGGTCTGCATCCCGACTTCAAGGCCATGGTCGATTATCTCCGCTTGCAACCGATCAAACTGACCATGACGTCGAACGGGTATTCGGTCGCAGCCGTCAGCGATGCTGACTTGCCGGCTTTCAAGGACATCGAACTTTCGCTCGATTATCCGACCAAAACCGAACAGGACAAGCAACGTGGTGACGGCAATTGGGACCTGTTACACGAACAGGCTGCTCGCTGTCACGGGCTGGGCGTGCCCGTGACCTTCATCGCGGTCATGATGCAGACCAATTTCGACCGGTTGGCAGAAATCGCCACGATCGCAAAGCAATACAATGCGCCGTTGCGTATCAACGTCTATCAGGCCGTGCGCACAGACAAGTTCGCGTTGACTTACGAGCAGTATTGGACGGCCTTCGCGACGCTATTCGCCGAGACGGATGTGATCGCGATCGGCGAACCGCTGGTGCGTGCGATGGCGGGCCTGCCGCCGCGCACGGGTGGGTGCGGCGTCGCAACGGTACGAGTAACTCCGCGGGCGACGGTGCAACCGTGCGTGTACTGGCCCGGCAAAGGCGAATCTCTCGACGTGCTGTTGGACGTCGGCCCCGAGGTTGTCAGCAGCGCGCCCTTCGTTGCCGCTCGCTCGGTGCCCAGTCCGTGCGAAACATGTGCGCATGTCGCGGCCTGCCGAGGTGGCTGCGCAGGCCGGCGTCGCTTGATGGGGGCACTCGATAAACCCGATCCCTATTGCCCAATCGTACGCGGCGACACGCGCAAACTCGACATCCGAATGGCGCCTGCGCGGGACATGCCAAAGCTCGAAAGTGCCTGCACGACGATTGTAATAGCGCGGTGAGCGGTACCCATGCCGTTATGCGGTGGCACCGGAGATCTGGAAGTCTTCGGTATGCACCGGGATCGCGTCTGGCGTCAGAAGAATGATGCCATAAGCGGCCGGTTCGGCGACTGACAGTGAGGTGTCTTCACTGTCGAACGACATGGGCTGCTGGTGCACCGGGCTTTTGAAAATCGAAAACGGGATGCCGCGCGCAGAGCCGCTGATCGTGCGGTGACTATGGCCGGCAACGATGTGCCGGACGTTTCCGCGTCGACGCACGATGTTGTAAGCGCCGGAGACAAAGTCCCTCAGTGAAGCAGCCGAGTCGTTCGGTTGCGCCGGAGTAAAAATCCGGCAACTGGAAGCCCTGTGCCGCGTTCGGCCGAGGGCGGGGATGAAGCACGTGGATCTGTATGTGAAGGTTCGGCACGCGGTTCAGATCGAGGGCTTGAGCAAGCGGGAAGCGGCACGACGGTTCGGGATTGATCCGAGGACGGTGGCTAAGATGATGAAGTTCTCGGTGCCGCCGGGGTACGTTCGCTTAAAGCCGCCGATGCGTCCGAAGCTCGATCCGTTCATCGGGGTCATCGACAAGATCCTGGCC
>JANNRP010000425.1:0-28234 GCA_031401535.1 Hyphomicrobiaceae bacterium
TGGCAAAATCTCTGAGCTTTCGCTTGGTATTAACGCGCCTTGGAAATGGTCTCAATTTTCCCTGCGGTCACTCAGGAATCAGCTTCCCTTGAGATCACCCGCACCCACTTCCGGGCGGCCTCTATGCCAACGTCGAGCTGAGCAATCATCAGCATACCCTTCCGAAAAAATGGGATGACGGGTGAATTGATTCCAGCAGGCAAAGCAAACCCCGGAGTGCTGCTGCCAAACCGCCAAGCCGTTGCCAACACCATTAGCAGTTCATGAAGGCCCCACTTCGTTGCGCTTGGAGCGGCGTGTTCATTACGGATCTGCTCGGCTCTAACTTTCAATTTGGACAAAGCGAGTTGGGAGCGAACCTCAATTCTCGCGAGGCCCTTTTCAATCTCAGCGTTTGAAATTCCGCCTTCGCCTGTCGGGTCTCCCTCCCGGGGTAGCAAAAGCCGAGCGTGCCAGTCGATGCTGGCATCACCTAGCAGTCCGCGTAGTTGCGCCGCCGCTTCGCGGACCGCCATAATTCGTTCTTCAATTTGCCAGTCGGTCAGGCTGAATTTGGACATTCCCAGGTCGTTTTCATATCCGTCACGTGCACGCTCGACAATCGCTGCAAACTGATCATACCGTTCGTCCAGGCATTCGAATTCGATGCCACCTGCCTTGGCTAGGCCAATGACTTCGTCCTTTGTGAGGGGGCGAAACGGCGGCAAATCATCTTTCAGCGCCTTCATTTTTCGGGGGCGGGGTGTCACGCGCGCTCCTGAAGATCCGAGCCAACAATGCGCTCCAAGTGCACGGCCCACCTGTCTAGGGCGTCGCGACGCTCAGGCATGCCTTCGTGATGGTCGTAATGTTGGGCGGTGACGCCCGGCGGGGTGTGGCCAAGAACGAGGCCTACAACGTCTCGCGAAATACCGAGGCCGCGCATACCAGTGGCGGCGGTTCTGCGCAGATCGTGCGGAGTTGCTGGCGCAAATTTGCTCAATCGTGACCGGAACAAATTCGCCATCGCCGTGGGGATGGCGACCTTTGTAGCCGGTAGGTCGAACGCGCTAGGCCCTGGCAGCACAAGGGCTGACGTGCCGCGGATTTTCAGCGCATCAACGAACAACCGGTGCGCCAACGGTGACAGCGGCACCGTGTGAGGACGGTCGTTTTTCGAATGCTCACTTGGGATGACCCATAACGGCTCATCACACTGAAGCTGCAGTTCGCCCTTATGCGCGCGTCGCACCTCCCCCGGACGTTGCGCTGTTGTGAGGATAAGCTTCAGTGTCAGCCGCATTGCATCACGCATCTGGCGGGCATCGTCGAGTGCGTGCCAAAAAGCGCGAATGTCACCGTCTGTCAAAACGCGTTCGCGCGGCTGCGACCTGCCATACCGACCATCGCTGCCCGCCCGACGACGCCCGACGCTAGCGGCAGGATTCGTGACAATGCCATACCTCTCTGCCAAGGCCGGTGCCTCGATCAGAACATAACTGAACAGCGCCCTCAATCGGGCGATCAGCCGCCGTGCCATGTAGCTGGTGCCACGATCAACCAACGTCCTGGCAAGCCTGTCGACATCGGCTGGCGTGATCTCTGAGGGGCGCATAGAGCCCAGCGCTGGGATCGCGTCCTTGCGCAGCTCCCTCTCGATCTCGGCAATCGAAACCAGCCCGCTGCGCTCGACGATGTAGTCGTCGACTAGATCTCCGAACGTCAGTCGGGCGCGCGCTACCGTCGCGGCCTCTTTCTTGCGATCGATAAATGGGTCACCACCCCGATCCACTTCCGCCATGATCGTGGCTGCAGCCGCTCGCGCATCAGCAAGCGTGGTCGACGGATAGGTGCCAAGGCGAATCTTACGACGGTGGCGCTGATTACCGATCGTGACCGAGTAACGGCAACGCCATATCCTCTTGGACTGCCCGCCGGGCCTCGGTCGCATGACAATAAGCACCAGGCCGGGATTTTCCGCGATGCGGTACTCGGTTGAATGCGATTTTGCGGCTCCGGCTGCGTCATCTGGCTTGACGTACTTCGCTGCACCGATCGAGCGGTCCTTCGCGGGTAACTTTCGCTCGCTGCTCTTCAAGCCGATTCCGTGGCCCATCCGTGGCCCCTTTTTGCCGCTCAAGAGTGATCAGCATCGCACAACATGAAACATATAGAGAGAAAATAACCAAATGAATTAACTGCTTTTTCTTATGGGCATGCGCCCAACGCCGTCCGATGATGATCTATGCAGACCAACAAAAAAACACCCTGGTTGGGGGTTCGAGTCCCTCCGGGCCCACCAAATTTATTTGCGAGTTCGCGATCCTGGACGACAATTGTCGTGCAAATGACCACCTGCAGTGGACGCCCGGCACCTGTCCCATCGAGTTTGATTGGAACCCAGACCAGTTGTTCGGGGTTCTATTTCCAATCATTGATCACAGGAGGTCGACATGGCTATTCAATACGACGATCAAACCGATCGAGTATCCCAGCGAGGCAGTAGTGCAGTGGCCGGGAGTGCGATCGGCATATTCGCTTTGGTTATGCTTGTTATCGCGGGATTCCTTCTACTAAGGCCTTACGCTGGCGGACACGATAGTGTGAGCCCCCAGGTTACCTCTCGCACCGCACCGGTATCGCGACCAGCTAGTCCGCCGCAGAGCAACCCAGCACTGCCGCCAGCGGACGCGGCCACGTCGACCACCGCTGCGCCCGGCGCAACCGCAAATCCAGCCGGTGGCGTGACTGCTCCAGGGTTGCCCGCTCCGCCACCTCGTCCGCAGTAGGCTTGACTTGCGGTTAGCACGATAAGGACGGCGCCTTGTGCGCCGTCTTTATTTTTTTGGTCCGCTGCATACGAGCAGCGACGTATCCGAGATTTACAGGTCGCCGCAATGCCGGTCATACTCGCGCGCAAAAGCCTTTCATGGAGGAAAACTGATGCGCGCCGCAGTCCTGACCGCGACCAACAAGCCGCTCGAAATTCTTGAATTGCAGCAAGAGGGCCCGAAGGCTGGCGAAGCCCGGGTCAAAGTGAAGGCGGCCGGCGTCTGCATGAGCGACTGGCACATCATGAACGGCGACTGGCCGCTGCCGTTACCGATGGTGCTGGGTCATGAGGCGGCGGGCGAAGTCATCGAGGTTGGCCCCGGTGTCACCAACGTCGTTAAGGGCGACCACGTCATCTTCTCATTCCGTCCACACTGCGGCCACTGCACCTATTGCTCCAAGGGCCGCACCGTGTTGTGCACCGGCCATGACGATACCCCCCGTTGGGTGATGCACGACGGCACCGCGCGCGTACGCCTCAACGGCGAGCCGATCAACGTCATGGCGCGCATCGGCACGTTCACCGAGTATTCGGTGTGCCCCGCCGAGCAACTCGTTCCGGTTCGTAAGGATCTACCCTGGACGCACGCGGCGATCATCGGCTGCTCGGTTGCAACGGGCGTCGGTGCCGTGATCCGGCATGCCCACGTCGAGGCAGGTTCTAGCGTCCTAGTGGTCGGTTGCGGCGGCGTCGGCCTCAATGTTGTGCAAGGCGCCCAGTTGGCCGGCGCCAAGACGATCATTGCCGCCGATCTCGTCGAGTCAAAACTCACGCTTGCTCGCCAGTTCGGTGCGACGCACACGATCAACGCCAAAACCGAGGACGTTCTAAAGCGCATCAAGGATATCGCCGGCCTTGGCGTCGACTACGCCTTCGACGCCATCGGTACCGGCCCGACCGTGGTGCAAATCGTCGATGCCTTGGCACCTGGTGGCCATGCCGTGATTGTCGGCATTCCGTCATTTACGACGCGATCAGCCATCGCGCCGCATCTTATGGTCTACGGCGAGAAGACGTTGTCCGGCACGTACTACGGATCGGTGCGGCCGAGTGTCGATTTCGGCATCCTCGCTGACCTGTCCATAGCCAAGCGCATCAACCTCGAGAGCCTGATCAGCCGAACCTACAAGTTCGACGAGATCAACGAAGGCTTCAAACAGATGCTGGCTGGTAACGTGGCGCGTGGCGTCATTCTGTTCGATTGACACCACCAGTGCTGGCTAGATTTTTCTAGCCATCCTTTTTGGCAACCACGATCACTTCATCGAGGGTAAACCAGAGTTGCCCGTCGATCTCGCGCGGCTTGAGGAATGCCTGCAAAGCCGCGGTTGCATTGCTGAGCATGCTGCGCAGCACCGCGATGGTTTCTGCGGACGACCCAAGCCGCTGAGACCAGGGCTGAAATTCCATATCCTTCGGCAGTCGCTCCGCGTGCTCGACGAGAAGCCCTGCAGCCCCGATCAAGCCGATCCATTCGGCGGTGCCGAGGCAACGCGCATGGCTCGGATCGCGCAAACGCTCGAAGTCATTGTAGGCAATAGCAGCGGCCTGTAACTCTGCGATCGGGAAGCCTGGGGTGGACGTCGAGTCAGGAGAAATATTGTCGACGAGCGCAAAAGTGCCACCCGGCTTCAAGACCCGCACGGCTTCCGTGACGAAGGCCGCAACATTGGGGAAATGGTGCGGGGCAATCCGGCAGGTAACAAGGTCGAACGAGGCATCCGCATAGGGCAGCGCCTCGGCGTCCGCCTTGGCGAACGTGATATTGGTTACGCTTTTTGTTGCCGCGAATTTTTCAGCCTCGACCAGCATTTCATCAGTGATGTCGCTTGCGGTCACATGCGCGACGTGCGGGGCGAACGCCAGTGCGGTATGACCAGCTGCGGTCGCGATGTCGAGGGCGCGCCAATCTTTCTGCGGTTGAACCAAATCGACCAACCGACCAAGGCTCGCGCCTTTGGCATGAACGACGGACGTCACATAGGCCGCCGCGTGGACCCCGAAGGTCGCCTGCACCAGGGACTTGGACACAGAGACAGCCTCCATCGACGGGTCCACTGGGGCGTCAGCCCTTCAACACCTTCGCCAGCGTGGTGCCGAGCGAAGCCGGACTGTCGGCAATTGCGATACCGGCGGAACGCATGGCTTCAAGCTTATCTTGTGCGCCACCCTTGCCGCCTGAAATGATAGCACCGGCATGGCCCATGCGACGGCCCGGAGGCGCTGTCACGCCGGCGATAAAGCCAGCCATCGGCTTGCTTCGACCCTTGGCCGCTTCGCGCTTGATGAAGTCGGCAGCGTCCTCCTCGGCGGCGCCGCCAATTTCGCCAATCATGATGATCGAATGAGTATCCGGGTCGGCGAGAAACATTTCCAAGACGTCTATGAACTCGGTGCCCTTGACCGGATCGCCACCGATGCCGACCGCTGTCGATTGGCCAAGCCCGGCATCCGACGTCTGTTTGACGGCTTCATAGGTCAACGTGCCGGAGCGCGACACGATGCCGACATTCCCGGCCTTGAAGATGTTGCCCGGCATGATGCCGATTTTGCATTGGTTGGGCGTCAGCACGCCGGGGCAATTAGGCCCGATCAGGCGCGACCAGGAACCAGCCAGCGCGCGCTTGACGCGCACCATGTCGAGCACGGGAATGCCCTCGGTGATGCAGATGATCAGTGGAATTTCAGCGTCGATGGCCTCCAGGATCGCGTCGGCGGCGAAGGGCGGCGGCACGTAGATAGCCGATGCCGTGGCGCCGGTCTTCGCCTTGGCGTCCAACACGCTGTCGAAGATCGGTACGCTGGCGAGGTCCGGGTCGGAATGCTTGGAGCCACCTTTGCCCGGCGTCACGCCACCCACCATCTTGGTGCCGTAGGCCATGGCGGCCTTCGAATGGAACGAGCCCTGGCTGCCGGTGAAGCCTTGGCAGATGACCTTGGTATTCTTGTCGACGAGAATTGCCATAGCTGTCTCACGTCCTTCGAGCCGGGGTGTTCACTGTCCTGCGCAGCTTTTGCGGCATATCCACCGGGTGATCAAGTGCGGCGTTCGGCTGATACGCGGTCAATAAGCGACTATCCGCTGTATCGTTCTATAAAGCGGATGGTTACAATGCGCATGATGTCTCTACGTCTTGGCGATCAGCCGCCAGCGATCTGCGGCAGGATGTGGACTTCCGAATTCGTGCCGATCTCCTGGAACAGCGCGTCCTGGTAGATTTGACCGTCAATCGCGACCGCGAGCCCCTGCTCCAGATGCGGCGCCAGCGCGGGATGCAGGTCAGCGAGCTTGGCAAACAGCTGCTTCACAGTCTTGACGTCGATGGCAAATTCGGTCTCACCACCGGTGAACTGGCGCAGGTTTCCAATGAGGGTGACTTGAGCCATTGGCACTTTCAATCGATCTGACAAAACTATTTGCCGACGGTTGCGAACTTGGCGACGGTCGCCACCACGCGGCTGTCGAGGCCGTTGAAGCCATGATATGCTCTCGCCTTGCATGCATTGCCCGTGTTCGTCCCGCCATCGAACCATTCGACGGTGACTTTGGTGCCACCCCATGCCTTGAACGGCTCGACCCCAGAAGGCGGTGTGTGCCGACAACCGTCCTGTTTGTGATGCACAATCAACGTGCGCGGCAAAGCGCCGGGTAACCCAATTTGTGATCGCACGTCACTGAGAAACGATGCGGTAAGCACAATACCGTCTGGCTTCGCGGCGAGGGCGCCTGGGACTTTCAGCGATCCCCGACTGGTCGCGACAACCATCACAGGGCTCACGACCGTCCGCATATAGGCAATGGCCGCTGTAATACTGACACCCCGGTCCACCGTCAGCGTGGCGACGTCATGCCCGAGATAATCTTTCCTGGTCCGCACCAGTTGATTCCCGCCAAGGGCAGCGAAAGTCCCTCCCGGTTTGATATCCATCACGCCATCGCCGCCGGGAATCAGAATGACACCGGCCTTGGGCATCGCTGGCTTGTTAAGCAGCGCATAGGAGTTGCCGATTTTCACGGCCTCCTCTGCCGCCGCAGACAACGAGGTGAGCGCGACGAGAGCACTCGC
This sequence comes from Hyphomicrobiaceae bacterium, assembly GCA_031401535.1. Lineage (GTDB taxonomy): Bacteria > Pseudomonadota > Alphaproteobacteria > Rhizobiales > Hyphomicrobiaceae > JAKFWF01. Next base: position 6,880 of record JANNRP010000425.1, read on the forward strand.
CAGGATCGCCCACAGCATCGGTCTCGGACCAACAACAGTCTGCGAGCGAACCATCGTTGTTCTCCTCCAGCCCCGACGGTCTACATTCTCAGCTTAGGATCCTTCCGGCTACGCGCCTCGTCGATGGCCGCTAGAACGCGCGGTGGTGACATCGGCAAACTCGAGAAGCGCAAGCCGGTCGCGTCGGCGATGGCATTGGCGATGGCGCCCATCGGCGGAACGATCGGGGTTTCACCAACGCCGCGCACACCGTAGGGATGGCGCGGATTCGGCACTTCCACGATGACTGTGTCGATCATCGGCAAATCTGACGCCACTGGAATGCGGTAGTCGAGGAAGCCCGCATTCTGCAACTTGCCGTCTTTTCCGTAGATGTATTCTTCGTTCAATGCCCAACCGACGCCCTGTGCCGCGCCGCCCTGGTATTGGCCTTCGACGTAAGCCGGATGAATGGCGCGACCCGCGTCCTGGATCACCGTATAGCGGATAATCGTGGTGCGGCCCGTTTCCGGATCGATTTCGACATCGGCCATATGCGTGCCGAAGCTCGGCGCGGCGCCGTGGGCATTGATCGACGATGTGCCGACAATCGGCCCACCGGTTTTACCGGCCATCGCCGCGATCTGCTTCAGTGTCATCGGCGGATGCTTGCCTGCGTTATCGCCAGCAGGGCGAACCCCACCATCGGCATATTCGACCGCGTCGGCAGGCAATTCCCAGAGCTTGGCTGCTCGCTCACAAGCCTGCTTCGCAATCGATCGGCTAGCCTCGACAACGGCCATACCGCTTGAGAACGTCGAGCGACTGCCACCCGTAAGGAAGTTATAGCCGAGTGATTGGGTATCGGCGATCGTCACACGGATCTGGCTCATGTCGACGCCGAGTTCTTCCGCGGTCATCATGCACAACGACGCGCGTAAGCCACCGATATCAGGTGTGCCGGCCATCAGCACCAGCGAACCGTCTTCGTTCAGCGCCAGCGATACCGTGGTTTCGCCGCCAATGTTGAACCAGAAACCCGAGGCGATACCACGACCTTGATTCGCCTTCAGAGGTGCCGACCAATGCGGATGCGCCTTTGCCGCCTGCAAGGTTTCGACGAGACCGACGGGACCGAACTTCGGGCCGTAGGCTGCCTTGGTGCCTTCCTTCGCCGCATTCTTCAGGCGGAACTCAATCGGGTCAATATTCAAGGCACGGGCCAACTCGTCGATCACGCTTTCGACGGCATAGCCGGAAATCGGGCCACCGGGCGCGCGATAGGCCGCAACCTTCGGACGGTTCGATACGACATCGTATCCGACGACCTTGACGTTCTCAAGGTCGTAGGGTGCGAACGCACACATGGCACCGGGACCGACCGGCGAGCCCTGGAAGGCGCCGGCAAGATACTTCAATTCGCCTTCACCAGCCGTGATGCGGCCGTCTTTCGTGGCGCCGATCTTGATGTGCATCTTGGCGCCCGAGGTCGGTCCCGAAGCGCGGAATACATCCTCACGGCTCATCACCATTTTTACTGGCTTGTGCGCTTTCATCGACAGGGCCAGCGCCAATGGTTCGAGATAGACGACCGTCTTGCCGCCGAACCCACCGCCGATCTCGGTGGCCGTCACGCGCAGCTTTGCGATGTCCATGCCGAGCAAGCGGGCGCAGTGCGCGCGCACGACCCAATGACCCTGCGTCGATACCCACAGGTCCGCTTGCCCATCCTCGGTGACAGTTGCCAAGCACGCGTGCGGCTCGATGTAGCCCTGATGTACGGGCTTGGTCTCGAACGAGCGCTCGATGATGACATCGGCAGCCTTGAAGCCCGCAGCCACGTCGCCAAGTAGAAACTCAACGCGTTTGGCGATATTCGACTCGGTCTTCGGCGCTGGCTCCATGCCAGCTGTAATCATCCCCGGGTGCAGGATCGGCGCGCCGGGCGCCATCGCTTCATCAACATCCAACACATGCGGCAGGACCGTATAGTCGACTTTGATCAGCTTGAGCGCGGCCTTTGCAATTGCTGGCGTAGTTGCGGCTACGGCTGCAATCGCGTGGCCCTCATACAGCACCTTTTCGCGTGCGAGGACATTGCGCACCACATCGCGGTAGTTGATCATCATCTCACCGGCCGGCACAAACTCCGAGCCCTGATCAACGAAGTCGTCTCGCGTGACCACGGCCTTCACACCGGGCAGCGCCAGCGCCTTAGACACATCGATCGATTTGATCGCCGCGTGCGGGTGCGGCGAGCGCAGCACAAGGCCGGTCAATTGGCCTGGCAGATTGTAGTCGGCACCGAAGCGGGCACGCCCCGTGACCTTGTCGACGCCATCGGGCCGGATCGGACGCGTGCCGATGACCTTATACTCGTGCTCAGGAGTCAACTTCTTTACGGTCTCTTGCATGGCTCAGGCCCCTCTCATTTCAGCGGCGGCGTCCATTACAGCACGAACAATCTTGTCATATCCGGTGCAGCGGCACAGGTTGCCGGCGAGCCAATAGCGAACTTCGGTTTCGGTCGGGTCCGGATTCTTGTCGAGCAGCGCCTTCGAGGCGACCAGAAAGCCCGGCGTGCAGATTCCGCACTGGAGTGCATGATGCTCAAGAAACTTCTGCTGCAACGGATGCAGTTGTTCGGCGCTGCCGTTTTGCGTACTCAAGCCCTCGATCGTGCCGACGGACCGGCCGTTGGCCTCGACACCCAGCATCAGGCATGAGCAGACGAGCCGACCATCGACGGTGACGGAACATGCGCCGCAGTCGCCGGTCGAGCACCCTTCCTTGGTGCCGGTAAGCTGGAGTTCGTCGCGGAGCACGTCAAGCAGCGTGGTCTGTGGTTCGCAGAGGATCTCGACCGGGTCGCCGTTGACAACGAAAGATACGTGCGTCTTCGCCATTGGTCAGCCCTTTGCCCGTTTGTATGCCTGTTCAGCAGCACGGCGCGCGATGACGCCAGCCACCTTGATGCGAAATTCAATCGTGCCGCGTTTGTCGTCGATCGGCTTGCAGGCCGCGCGAACGGCTGCAATCATGCGCTCAAGTGCTGCGTCATCAAGCTTCGAACCAACCAGTGCTGTCCCTGCATCGGCTACCAGCAACGGGCGTGCGGCAACGGCACCGAGCCCCACGCGAGCCGCAGTGATGGTGCCCTTGGAATCAACCGTGAGGCAGACGCCGGCACCGACGACGGCGATGTCCATTTCAGTGCGCGGAATAAAGCGAAGATAGGCGTCACCAGTCCCTTTGGCCTTCGGTGGTAACTGGAACGACACCACGAACTCGCCTTTCTCAAGTGCCGTCTTGCGGGGCGCGAGCACGACGTCTTCGACGGCGAGTTCACGGCGTCCCTTCGGTCCAAAAATCGACACGCGGGCGCGAGCAGCGATCAACGCTGGAACACTATCCGCGGCGGGCGACGCGTTGCACAAATTGCCACCGAGCGTCGCACGGCCCTGAATCTGGGTCGAGCCGATCAGGTTGGCGGCCTCGACGATGCCAGGCCAAGCTTGCTTCAAGCCCGCGTGCTCTTTCAACTCGGCACCCGAGACCGCGGCCCCGATGCGAAAGCCGGCCGCGTCGTGCGTGATCTTGCGCATCTCGTCGATACGCTTCAGATCGACCACAAGCGCCGGCTCGATCATATCGGTTTTCAGTTGCACGAGCAGGTCGGTGCCGCCTGCCAATACCCTGGCCACTCCCGTCTCTTTAACCAGCAGTGCGACTGCCGCTTCCAGCGTTTCCGGCGCTTCATAGCGCATGCGTTGCCTCGCCATCCGACTTTGGTTTGATAGGAGCGTTAAACAACCACAGATGTGGGCTAACGCCAACAGGCGATAGCACCGTTGGCTGCCGTGCTCGTGACTAGCCCGCATGTTCGCGGGGCATATCTCGCGCGCTAGTGTGATGCGACGCGTTGTGTCACGCTGATGGCAAGCAGCAAATCAGGGAGCATAAAATGGCAAAGGGCTATTGGATCGCACACGTGGCGATCGCCGATCCGGAAGGTTACAAGGACTACGTTGCCGCGAACGCCGTGGCATTCAAGAAGTTTGGCGCCAAGTTCGTGGTGCGCAGCGGCGAACATCGCGTCGTCGCCGGGACTGCGATGGCGAACAAGCGTCACGTCGTAATCGAGTTCGACAGCTACGCGACCGCACTCGCTTGCTATGAAAGCCCGGAATATCAAGTAGCAGCCAAGCTCCGCGATAAATACGCGGTGGCCGATGTTGTGGTGATCGAGGGATACACGGGGTGACAGTGGCGGACCGAGCTTAGCTCCGCCTTTTCATCAGAGAGTAACCGTCGTCGACGTGCTTTTCGATTCAGGCCCAATAGATGCGGTCTGGTTCATCTGTGATGCCACGTCAACGGTTGCCGTAAAAACAAGCATCTTGACGCATTTATAGGCTGCGGCCCATGTTCAGCTTGCGGGGAGTCTGACTTTAGAAACCATGTTTCTGGGAGACCACCAATGGTTGACGCCACGTCACGGCATGACGAACCAAAGTCGCTATTGACCCGACGAACGATGCTCCAGGCAGCTGGCTCTGGTGCCAGTATTCTGGCGCTTGGGGCCAGCGGAGCGGCAGCGCAAACGGCGCCGGCTGCACCACCCACCACGATCACAAATCCGCCGCGCGACTTCAGCCCAAATGGCGCGCCGAACGTTTACTTCTGGGATCCAGACGTCATCGCCGTTGACCCGAGCTTCAACGGTCTCGCCCAGCCGAATGCTCCAATTCAACGCCTGTGGACCGGCGCGCTTTGGTCGGAAGGGCCAGCCTGGAATGCGCAAGGCCGCTATCTCGTATGGAGTGACATCCCGAACAATCGGCAAATGCGATGGTTGGAAGACGATGGCCATGTGAGTGTCATGCGTGCGCCGTCCAACAACAGCAACGGCAATTCGTTCGACTTTCAGGGGCGGCAACTATCGTGCGAGCATCTCACCCGACGGGTCGTCCGCTACGAACTCGACGGCTCTGCCACTATCCTTGCCGATAACTTCGGTGGCAAGAAATTGAATTCGCCGAACGACGTGGTTCCTCATCCGGACGGCAGCTACTGGTTCACTGACCCGCCCTACGGTGGCCAGCTTTATGAAGGCACGCCGGATGCTTCCGGTGGCCCGAGCAACGCCAGCGGTCGCCTCAAGAACCGATTGGGACAGCCGCCCGAAATCGGCAATGCCAAGCGTGAACTGCCAACCAGTTGCTATCGCATAGATCCGACCGGCAAAGTTGATCTCGTCGTCACCGAGGAGCAAGCGCCCGATCCCAACGGACTATGTTTCTCGCCCGACTACAAGAAACTCTATGTGGTCAGCACCGGCAAAGGTCCGGGCGACACTGGGGCCGGCGGCAAGGGCGAGATGTACGTGTTCGATGTTGGCGCAGACAACAAGTTGTCGAACCGAAAACTGTTCTCGGACTTTATGATTGATGGCGTGAAGTGCGGGCCGGACGGCGTGCGCGCCGACGTCAATGGGAACCTGTGGTGTTCGAGCAATGCTGGCCGCAGCGTTGGCTATTCGGGCGTGACCGTGTGGAACCCGGACGGCAAATTACTGGGCCGCATTCGCATACCCGAGATCTGCGGCAATGTCTGCTTCGGCGGCCCCAAACGCAATCGATTGTTCATGGCGGCAAGCCAGTCGTTGTATGCTGTGTATTTGAGTACACAGGGCGCCGCGCCAGGGTAGCGCATAAGAGCGCTACGGGTGGGTCGGCACGGCGTGATACACGGATCAAGTTGATGTAGTGTTTGGGTCAGGCGCGCCAAAAGGCGCGTCCTAACCTAACCTGTCAACTCTGACAGTCTCAACCTAGCTTCTTCACCTCGTCGGTGATTTTCTTGGCGGCGTCGGCGAGGTTGTCGGCAGGTACGATCTTGAGACCGCTTTCCGACAGGATCTTCTTGCCAAGCTCGACGTTGGTGCCTTCGAGGCGCACGACCAGCGGTACCTTGATCGCCATGTCGCGGGCGGCTGCCACCACGCCGTCCGCGATGATATCGCAGCGCATGATACCTCCGAAGATGTTGACCAGAATACCCTTCACGCTCGGGTCGGACAGGATGATCTTGAAGGCCGCCGCAACCTTCTCCTTGGTCGCGCCGCCACCGACGTCGAGGAAGTTTGCGGGCTCCATGCCATAGAGCTTGATAATATCCATGGTGGCCATGGCGAGGCCGGCGCCGTTGACCATGCAGCCGATCTGGCCATCGAGCTTGACGTAGTTGAGGTCGTACTTGGAGGCTTCGACCTCGGCGGGATCTTCCTCTTCGAGGTCGCGCAGCTCCACGATGTCCTTGTGGCGGAACAGAGCGTTGCCGTCGAAATCCATTTTGCCGTCGAGGCAGATCAGGTTGCCGTCCTTAGTCACGACTAGCGGGTTGATCTCCAGCATGCTCATGTCCTTCTCGACAACCATCCGGTAGAGGTTGCCGACCATTTTTACGCACTGATTGACCTGATCACCCGTGAGACCGAGCGCGAACGCGATCTTGCGGCCGTGAAACGGAAAATAGCCCGAGGCCGGATCGATCGACATGGTGTGGATCTTCTCGGGCGTGTCGTGTGCAACCTTCTCGATGTCCATGCCGCCTTCGGTCGACACGATAAAGGCGATGCGCGAGGTGGCGCGATCGACGAGGGCTGAGAGATAGAGCTCGCGCGCGATGGCCGAGCCATCCTCGACATAGAGCCGCTTGACGACGCGACCGGCATCGCCGGTTTGGATCGTGACAAGCGTGTTGCCAAGCATCTGGGTCGCGAAGGTTTTGACCTCGTCGATCGACCTTGCAAGCCGCACGCCACCGGCCGTCCCGGCGGCGGCTTCCTTGAACTTGCCCTTGCCACGTCCGCCCGCGTGAATCTGCGATTTCACAACCCAGACTGGACCAGGCAACTTCTTCGCGCCTGCAACCGCCTCATCGACCGTAAACGCAGCATAACCCGTCGACGTCGGCACTCCATAAGCGCGATAAAGATCCTTGGCCTGGTATTCGTGAATGTTCATTTGGACGTCCTTTTGGTGGCCCCTTCGGACCGCCCGGAGGGCACCCGACGGCAAAGGGCTGGAAATAATTCAGCAATTACTTGCCTTTGTAGGCAACGAGTTCGATCTCGACGCGCGCACCCAGCGGGAGTGCAGCCACGGCAACGGTCGAGCGGGCCGGAAACGGCGTCGGGAAGTGCGTGGCGTAAACGGCATTCATGGCAGCAAAGTCACCCATGTTGGTGAGGAACACGTTGGCCTTGACGACATGAGCGAAGGTCAGGCCCGCAGCTTCCAGCACGCCCTGCAGGTTGACGAGGCACTGCTTGGTCTCGGCACCGATGTCGGCCTGCACCAGCTTGCCGGTCGCCGGGTCCATCGGTGTCTGCCCCGACAGGTAGACGAAATCACCGGCTTCGATAGCCATCGAATAGGGGCCGACGGCCTTGGCCTTCGGGGTCTCGATTGCGCGCTTGGGCATGGTGTGTCTCCTACTCTGATGTGATTGTTACGCCAGTGCTGGAGCGATGGCCTTGCAGGCGTCGACCAACACGTTGACGGCAGCTACCGACTTTTCGAACATCGCCTTTTCACCAGCATCGAGCGCCAGATCCAGGATGCGTTCAACACCGCCCGCGCCGATCACGACCGGCACGCCGACGTACATGTTTTTGACGCCATATTGACCGCTGAGGTGGGCCGCGCACGGCAGTACACGCTTCTTGTCGCGCAAGTAGCTCTCGGCCATGGCGATCGCCGACGCCGCCGGAGCATAGAACGCCGACCCGTTACCGAGCAGGCCGACGATCTCGCCGCCACCGCCGCGCGTGCGCTTGATCATGGCGTCGAGATTCTCCTGCGTGAACATGCCGAGCTTGACGCAATCGGGCAGCGGCACGCCACCAATGGTCGAATAGCGCACCATCGGCACCATGTCGTCGCCATGGCCACCGAGCGTCATCGCCCGCACATCCTCGACCGACACGCCGGCCGCTTCGGCAAGGAAGCAGGCAAAGCGCGCTGAGTCGAGCACGCCAGCCATCCCAACCACCATATTGGCGGGCAGACCCGAAAACTTCTGCAGCGCCCACACCATCGCATCGAGCGGGTTGGTAATACAGATCACGAAGGCCTTTGGTGCAAACTGTGCGATACCGGCGCCGACCTGCTCCATCACCTTGAGGTTAATGCCGATCAAATCGTCACGGCTCATGCCGGGCTTGCGCGGCACGCCAGCGGTGACGATGCAGACGTCTGCGCCTTTTATGGCTTCGTAAGACGCAACGCCTGCACCCGACAGCTTCGCATTGAAACCTTCGATCGAGGCCGTCTGCGCGAGGTCTAGTGCCTTGCCCTTGGCGGTGCCCTCCATCATATCGCACATGATAATGTCGCCAAGTTCTTTGAGCCCGGCCAGAAGCGCCAGCGTGCCGCCGATCTGACCCGATCCGATCAATGCGATTTTTGTCCGCGCCATGGGTCTTCATCTCCTGGATACCGGCTCATGCGAACGCCGGGTGACTGGTGCCAATCGCCCTCGACAACGAGCGAAATAGTGTTCTGCCGGTTCGTTAGACCGAAACCGCCTGCTGTTCAATGGGAGGTCTTTCGGTGGTGACGAAAGTTGCAAGCGACACAACTGGCCAGGAGCTGGCATGCCGATTGCTTACGTGCAGCTCCGCAACCTCAGCGACAGCTGGTCTTCCAGTGTTCACGAAAATTTGCCAAGTTGTGAGTATCGTGTTCATTTCCAGGATCAAGTGTAGCACGGTCCGCGTTGAAATTTATTGGTTTACGTGGAGTTCGAGCGTGTCGGCATCAACAGCGGGGCGGACCTACGCCCACAAATATTGCATCATTGGCGCAGGCGCATCGGGATTGGCCGTGGCCAAGTCGCTCAAAGCCCACAACATCCCGTTTGATTGTATCGACCGCGAGCCAGATATTGGCGGTCTCTGGAACATCGAGACTAAAACCGGCGTTGTCTACGAGACAACGCACCTCGTATCTGCGGCCGAGTCCACCGGCTGGGACGACTTCCCGATGTTTGAAGACGAATACCCGCACTATCCGAGCCATGAACGCGTCGTGGAATACTTCCGCGATTATATCCGGCACTTCGGACTGAAACCGCACATCGAACTCGGCCGCACGGTCTCCCTGGTAGCTCCTCGCGACGACAAGATGTGGGATGTACAGATCGAAGGTGAGGCGGCAGCTCGCACCTATCGCGGTGTTATTCTTGCAAACGGTCACCACAACGAGCCGCGAATGCCGTCTTATAAAGGGCTATTCGACGGCGAGATCATCCATTCGTCAGGCTACAAGTCGCCAAAACAGCTCCGCGACAAACGCGTGCTCGTCGTTGGCGCCGGTAACTCTGCCTGCGATATCGCACGCGACGCCGCCCATAACAGCAGCACAACCGTGACCATGAGCTTCCGGCGCGGCTATTGGTTCATACCAAAATTCCTACTCGGATTCCCGACGCACGATGTTGCTGCGACCATCGAGATGATCCCGATGCCGAACTTCGTGCGCCGCATCGTGTTTGAATCGAGCCTCTGGCTGCTGCAGGGTCCGCCGTCGCGCTACAACTTGCCCGATCCGGACTACCATATCGATCAAGCGCATCCGACGATGAGCGACGACATTCCAAGGCTCGCAGCGCACGGCCGCATCGTTATCAGTCCTGAAATATCGCACTACGAAGGTCGGCGCGTCATCTTCACTGACGGCACGTCGGGTGAATTCGACATGATCGTGTTCGCGACCGGCTATAAGATCAAATTCCCATTCATTGACAACGCATTGATCAACGATGCGCATGGCCGCCCCAAATTCTTCCGGCATGCGTTCCATCCCGACTACGACAACCTTTTTGCGGCGGGCCTCGTGCAGGCCAATGGCAGCATCTGGCGGCTGGCCAGCTACCAGGGCACCGTGATGGCCAGATTCATCCTGGCCCAGAGCCACGAACCCGAACGCGCCGACTGGTTTCGGCGGAAAAAATCGGCACGAGCCCAAGGGGGCGTCGGAGCTTTCGTCGCCTCAGACCGCCATATTCTCGAAACCAACTACTTCACGTATCGCCGAGCGCTGAAACGCCTCATTTGGGGGTTTGGCAACAAACTTTCCCGCATGGAAAGAGCAGGACCGGCGTTGCCAGAACGCCCGATCGTCAAATCAATGTCAAAATTCGCAAAGGACACGAGCGCGGCGCCGCATCGTGGAAATGCCGTGCCGGCCGAATGACCCTAAACCAGCCGTTGCCCGCGACCCTCGAGGTAACTCTGCGACCGCATCTCCATCAGCCGCGATGCCGTGCGCGCGAACAGATCGGCACCATCTCCTGACACGTAGAGTTCATGCGGCTCGACCTCGGCTGACGCAATCAACCCGATGCGATTGTCATACAGCGTATCGATGAGGTTGATGAACCGCCGTGCCTCATTGCGCTTGTCGGGCGTTAGCAGCGGGATGCTTTCAATCAGTACGGTGTGAAAGCTGCGCGCGATACTGAGATAGTCGGCGGCACCAAGTGGCTGCGCGCAGAGATCGGCAAACGTGAACCTGGCAACGCCGCGCGCCGCCTCTGGCACTTGTAGTATGCGCCCTTTGACATCGAGCTGCGCGGGCGGCCCTTTCCACACGCCCGTCAGCCGCGTGAACGCCGAACGCATGGCCTTACGAGTCGGCTCGTTCAATGGCGAAAAATACAGTGGCAGGCCGCTGAGGCGGTCGAGCCGGTAGTCTTTCGCCGCGCCAAGTTCGACGACATCGAGCTGCTGCTCCAAGAGCGCAATGAACGACAGGAAATTATCCCGCTGCAGGCCGTTCTTGTAAAGCTCGCGTGGCGCGGCATTCGATGTCGCAACAACGACCACCTGTGAATCGAACAATTTCTTGAACAGTCGGCTCAATATCATGGCATCGGCAACGTCGGTGACGTGCATCTCATCGAAGCAGAGCAGCTGAGATCGACGCACAATCGATTGCGCTACGTGAGCCAACGGATCGCCCTCGACGGTGTAGCGCGCCTCAGCCAGCAATTCGTGCACCTCGCCCATGAATTCATGGAAATGGACGCGCCGCTTCAATGTGACATCGACCGCCGCGTAGAACATGTCCATCAACATCGTTTTACCACGGCCCACCGCGCCATGAATATAAAGGCCACGCGGCGCATCGGCGCGAGATGAAAACATCTGCGCGATCCGACCTAATGGCCGCGGTCGCCATGAATGCAGCACTAGCGCCAGGTCATCAAGCTTTGTCGCGACTTCGAACTGTGCCGGATCGTTCTGCATTTCGCCGGCCGTGATACGGGCCTGGTAGCGCTCGAGTGGTCCTTTGTTCATCGGCGCTACTGCAATCCTGATTTTCAGCGTGCGTGCGCGTGAGCGCGACTGCCTGCATTCTATTCAACTGCCGGTTAAATATGCAAAATTGCCGCAGCGCAATATTTTAGTTTAGGTGATTGACTTACATAACTATTTTGTGTCTTCAAGTTGCCGCATCCTCCATGCTATTGTGCAGTGCAGTAACCATGCCCACATCAGGCCTAGAGTGTGAAGATGAACGGCGAACCGGGTGGGGCTCGCGAGAGTTTACCGGCAAGACAGCGTCCGTGAGTGGAGGTTTTGAACATGAGTGAACATCGACACTTTGGCGGCAGTATTCGCAAGATTTGGCCGACGGAATCAACGAAATTCCGCGACCATCTGCTGCGACTTGACAAAGACAGTCGGCGCATGCGGTTCGCTCATGGCGTTTCGGACAGCTTCATTGAAGACTATGCTGGCCGCATGGATGACATGGGCAGCATTGTCTACGGTTTCTTCGTCGACGGTGACGTGCGCGCTGCCGCCGAACTGCGCAAACTCGGCGATAGCTGGACGCCGGAAGCGGAAGCGGCATTTTCGGTCGAAACAATTTTTCAGGACAAAGGTCTTGGCAGCGAGTTGATGGGTCGTGTCATCCGCGCTGCGCGCAATCGTGGAGTACAGCGATTATATATGAGCTGCCTTGCCGAAAATGGAAAAATGCAGGCCATCGCCCGCAAGCATGAGGCAGACCTGCGGTTTGAGTATGGCGAGGTGATCGGTGAGATTGTACCCGTCGAGTCAAATTACTTTTCATTGTTCGCCGAAGCGATGGAAGACCGCGTCGGCTATATGCTGGCCGTGTTTGACCTGCAAAGCCGGGTCGTCAAGGCAGCCTAGGCAATAGACCGACATCTACTCCTAAATCGCACCCCGCAGTTTTGACGCTGACGTAGCTAAAGCCATCTCGTTTAGAAAATCATCTGCCCGGGCCTTGACCAGCGTAAACACGGCGCGGAACGCTGCGATCCGTTCCTCGGCATTGTCGGCGGCTTCGTTCGGGTGCGGCAATGGCCAATTCAACACCAGCGGCGTGCCGGGCCAATCGGGTGAAACCTGTTCGGCCGATACGGTGCACACGGTCGCCACCACATCCATCCGTGGTGCGTCTTGACCGATGAATTCCGTCCAGTTTTTGCACCGTGCGTCGGGTCTGATTCCGGCTTCTGCGAGCACCAACAGAGCCAACGGGTGAATAGCGGTTGCGGGCTGTGTTCCTGCACTGTAGGCGCGCCACCCACTGCCCGCTACGGCATTGATGTAGCCTTCGAGCATGATGCCACGCACCGCGTTAGCGGCACTGATAATCAAGATGCTGTGCTGCCGCGTGGACCTAGTGCTGATTGTCATAGGCAGCCTCCAACGGACCGTTTTTTTACGGTGTGTTCGCGGTCCTCTGACGAGGGCGGCGGGAAAGCGGTTACACTGAAACTGGATGTTTTCTGGCTCGACGCCTAAGTGCCGATGACTTGTGACAAGGGTGTGGCAGCGGAGACGTGGCTTGCCTAGTCATGGCCTGTCAATCGGCTTGTCTTTGACAATCTCAACCTCCATTCTCGCACAGAGGACCGACGACTGACGAGGGATGGAATTATGCCGCCGTTCACGTGGCTCCGCAAAGCGTCGCGCATCGTGGCCCTCGTCTCGGGCATTACCGCCCTCGCTACAGCGGATGTCGCCACGGCATTGACCGAGATTGCCGCTGGTGGTCTTTCGTTCGCGGCCAACCCACTTATTGTGGTTGATAGCCAAGAAGTGCTGATCACCCCCGCCAAGGTCCGGGTGACATATGTGCTCCGCAACACCGACCGCAATGACACCGCTATGCTTACCGCATTTGTGTTGCCCATCCTGGATGCTGCCGCTGTTTCCGAAAACGATCTTGCACTAGCCGCCAATGACCCAGCAAACTTCAATGCATTCCTTGTAGTGGTCGATGGCCAGCCCATCGCACCTCAACTGTCACAGCGCGCACTTGCCGTTGAACTTGACGTAACTGCTGAACTCGCAGCTGCCGCACTGCCGTTGTTTCCTTTCTCTCCGGACCAAAGTCGGCTCATCGCAGAACTCAGCGACGACATACGCACCGACTATGTCGAGCGCGGTCTCCTGAAGGATGATGGCGCTGACGTTCTACCGGCCTGGACTTTGAAAACGGTGGCCCATTGGAAACAGCGCTTCAGTGCGCGCCAAACGATTACGATCGAACTGACCTATCGACCGCTTGTCGGCAGCACGGCCTATACGGCTGCGTCGCTGGAGCCCTATAAAAAAGCGACCTGCGTCCAGCCAACGACTGAAACACGAATCGCAGCGCTTCCTGTAGAAGGCGGCCTTGGCGCGACGCTGACGAGCGTCCACTACTCATACCTTCCGGGCGCGGATGCGTTGGGACCGGCGAAACGATTTCGGTTGATTATCGAGATGAATGATTCAGCCACGATAGTATCGTCGTGCAGCGAGGGACTAAAGCGAACCGCCCCGGCGCAAATGGATTGGACCGTGTCGGATTATCTGCCTGACGAGGACTATCGCGTGCTGTTTGCGCGATGAGAAAACCAATCAGTTAGGGCCGTTGGATGATATTTGAAATCGGATGGGACCAATAACATCCTCAAAAAACATCGTTTTTGAGGATTTTTAGCAACACTTATCATGCAATCCCTAGCAATATCACCCGCCAAATCAATTTCGTTGTCAACAAATCAGTTGAACTTGCACATGCTTAAATTGTTCGAGCTGATTCGAACTCCAGAGGAGATATGACTATGGCTAAAGCAGCAGTGAAGGCTCCAGTTAAGGCGAAGGCAAAAGCTCCGGCGAAGAAGATTTTGACAAAGAAGGTCGTCGCCAGCGCCGCCAAGAAGGCTCCCGCGAAAAAGATCGTGGCAAAGACTGTGGCAAAGAAGAAGGCCGCGTAAGTCGCGAGCATCCTGCGTCCGGAATGGGCACCGGACTATAGGATGCCAGCGCTTTCAAAGCGGACCACTATGGCCGCTTGCTTTGAGACCGGAGGAACGCGCAAGCGCCTCCGGTTTTTTATGTGCTGTCGCAGGCGCTACCGAAACCGCTAAACTCGGCGCTCGACCATCAGTTTCTTCAATTCGGCAATTGCCTTCGCTGGGTTTAAGCCCTTGGGGCATGCTTTGGTGCAATTCATAATGGTGTGGCACCGATACAACCGAAACGGGTCTTCAAGGTTGTCAAGGCGTTCTCCGGTCGCTTCGTCGCGGCTATCGATAACCCAACGGTAGGCCTGCAAAAGGACCGCTGGACCCAGATAACGATCAGAATTCCACCAGTAGCTCGGACATGATGTGGAGCAACAGGCGCATAAGATGCACTCGTATAGCCCATCAAGCTTTTCACGATCATCGCGCGACTGTTTCCATTCGGTCGGTGGGGTCGAGGTCTCGGTTTTGAGCCACGGTTCGATCGATCGATGCTGCGCATAAAAATTCGTCATGTCAGGCACCAGGTCTTTGATGACTGTCATGTGCGGAAGCGGATAAATCTTAACTGCGCCTCCTCCATCGTCGATGGACTGTAGGCACGCTAGTCCGTTGGTGCCGTTTATGTTCATCGCGCAGCTACCGCAAATGCCTTCCCGGCATGACCGGCGGAACGTCAACGTGCTGTCAATTTCGCCTTTGATCTTAACCAGAGCGTCAAGCACCATCGGTCCACAGCTCTTGCGATCGATCCAATAGCTGTCGACGTGTGGCGTTTGCCCATCGTCGGGATTCCAGCGATAAACCTGGAATTCTTTCCAGTCGCCTTTCGCGCCGCCCACCGGCTTGTTCCACGCGCGCCCCTTCTGGACCTTTGAATTCTTCGGCAATGTTAGTTGAACCATGGGTAATGAATCCTCGAACCATCTCGCAACTGCGTGATTGATATGACATGAAAGCCAGTAATGCATCTGTCAACGTGACTTTAGGTTGCTGCCCAGTCATGCGCCACACTGTCACCGGTTCAAATGCCACTGTCAGGAACTCACCATGATCCATCGCCCGCGCCGCAGTGCACTGTACATGCCGGGATCCAACGCGCGCGCTCTGGATAAGGCGAAAACGCTACCTGTCGATGTTGTCATTATGGACCTGGAGGACGCCGTCGCACCGGACGCGAAAGCTGCCGCGCGCGATAACGTCGGCACCGCGGTCGCAAGTGGCGGTTTCGGAAATCGCGAAATCGTGATTCGGATCAATTGCTTAGATACCAACTGGGGGAACGACGACCTCGCCATGGTAGTGCAAGCCCAACCATCGGCGATCCTGTTGCCGAAGGTCAGCAGCCCCGATGATTTGATCACATTCGGACGACACCTCTGGCAGCGCGGTGTACCAGAGACGACGCGGGTCTGGGCTATGATCGAAACACCGCTCGGTGTGCTCAACGTTGCTTCGATCGCAGCCGCTGCGACACGCGTACCGGAGTCCCGCCTTGAATGCCTCGTGCTCGGCACCAACGACCTCGTCAAGGAAACGCGCGCCGAACTGGATGCCGATCGCACGGCAGCCTTGTTCTGGCTGTCCTCGACACTGACAGCGGCCAAGGCTTATGGGCTCGCCTGCCTCGACGGCGTGTATAATAACTTCAAGGATTTGCACGGCTTGGAGATGGAGTGCGTGCAAGGCCGTCAGCTTGGCATGGACGGCAAGACGGTTATTCACCCTGACCAAATTGCAATCGCCAATCGGGTGTTCCAGCCGTCAGCCACGGAGCTGACCGCTGCCGAAAAAATCATCGCCGCATTCGATCTGCCGGAAAATGTCGGCAAGGGTGCGATTACGCTCGATGGCCGCATGGTGGAGCTGTTGCATGCCGACATGGCCCGACGCACCGTTGCGATTGCGCGGACGATCGCTGCCAATGCTGAATGATGGCGGTCGCGGCGCGCATTCGCCCTGCCGCCGCCACGTAGCAACCAGCAACAGGCCTTAATCCTCATCTAACTTTTGTCGCTTAACCTCTCGACCGTGCGCGTATTCCTGCAGGGTTGTCGCAGGAGTAGAGGGTTGCGATGAAGCGTTTCAGTCAGGCACTCATTCCGAGCATTCTGCTCGCGTCGTTTCTGTCAGCGTGCGCGCCAATCCGCCACAATGCGGCCATCCAGGCTCCAGCCGCGCCACGCGGTGCCGTCTGCGATACCGCGAGTGCCGACGTCACGACATTTGGCCGAGCGACCGCTAAACTCTATGCCGATGTGGCATTGAAACGTGAGGCCGCGGACCTGCGCGGTCATATGTTTGCCGGTGGCATCCGGCGGATTCGGGCGGTACAGAACACTCATGAGTGTCGACCGTTTGGATCAAGCTTCATTGTGGCCAACGTGTTCCAGTGCACATCGCGCGTGCAGTTGTGCGGCCGCTGAATCAATCGCGATGTTCACTTCACACTCGTGAAACGTGGTGACGAACTTCGCGATCGGGACACTAGGCGCCAACGTCCAACCTGTGCGGCGCTTGACAAGCTAAGTCGTGACCAACAAGCGTGCCAATGCAAGTCGCACGGAGCGTTGACATGACCGAGACTAAAACCACGACCGGAAACTTCTTTGAAGATTTCAAGGTCGGGCAGACCATTCAGCATGCAACGCCACGCACGATTACATCCGGCTGCGTATCGCTCTACTTGGGTCTCTACGGATCCCGCTTCGCCGTACAGTCGGCCGACGCCTTTGCCCGCCGCATCGGCTTTCCGCAGGCACCCATCGACGATTTGCTGGTGTTTCACATCGTTTTCGGCAAGACCGTTGCCGACATCTCGCTCAACGCGGTGGCAAATCTGGGCTATGCTGAGTGTCGATTCATTGCATCGGTCTACCCCGGGGACACGCTGTCGGCGCGCTCGGAGGTCATTGGTCTCAAGGAAAATTCCAGCGGCGAAACCGGCGTTGTCTATGTCCGCTCGACAGGCACCAACCAACGCGGTGACCCCGTTTTAACGTTCGTGCGATGGGTCATGGTGCGCAAGCGCGACAAGAACAGCGCCGCGCCGCAATCAATGGTGCCCATGCTCGCCAACCGCGTCGCCCCGGAGTCGTTAGCAAGCACGGTTCCAGTTATCGACACCCGCCAGTGGCGCCCGGAGATCACCGGTAGCCGCTTCAAGTGGGCAGACTACGTCATTGGCGAGCGCATCGATCATGTCGACGGCGCGACGATCGAGGAAGCCGAACACCAAATCGCGACGCGCCTCTACCAAAACAACGCCAAGGTCCATTTCAACCAACACTCCGAGGGGCAAGGCCGCTTCGGGCGACGCTTGGTCTATGGTGGCGTCATCATGTCAATCGCACGGGCACTATCCTTCAACGGCCTCGGCAATGCCTTCCTGATCGCGGCCATCAATGGTGGCCGACATGTCGCACCGGCGTTTGCAGGCGACACCATTTATGCGTGGTCCGAGATCCTCGAAAGTGTCGCCTTGCCGGGCCGCAACGATATTGGCGCTCTGCGGATCAGGTTGATCGCGCTAAAAAATAAATCGGCGTCGGCATTCGCACTTAAAAATACCACAGCAGATGGCTACGACGACGCTGTTGTTCTTGATCTCGACGTCTGGGCGGTGTTGCCAAGATGATCACATCAGCGCAATTTTCGTCACGGAAATGTTAGTCTCGCGGCACACAGGCGGATAGCCCAACGCTGGGAAACCATCTATTTCAACGGCATCAGGTCGTTTCACGTATCAACGCGTAACGGGGAAAATCATGGGGGCGAGTGTGGCCGTTTCAATGCGGCTCGGAGCGTGCGCCAGCGTGGCCGTCTGTTGGTTTGCAACGTTGGCCCCCGCCTATGCAGTGGGCGAGAAAGCGCACGCTGACATGCGAATGCGCGATGGTCGCGATCTCGGTCGTATCAGGCTGATCGAAACGACGGCTGGAATTCTATTCAAGATCAAGCTGAAAGGCATGGCGGCGGGCAGCTATGGATTTCACATTCATGAGACAGGAAAATGCGACGGCGATTTCGAGAGTGCTGGCGGCATTTTCAACCCTTTGGGCGCCAAACATGGCTTCTTCAACAATGAAGGCCCGATGGTCGGGGACCTGCCAAATTTGTTCTTCAGTAGTGCCGGGGAAATCGAGGTCGACTTACTGAGCCCCTTTGTCACTCTGTCGAAAGACTCCGAAGACACCCTGATTGACCCCAATGGCGCGGCACTTGTCATATTCGAACGCGCAGATGACTACACATCGGATCCTGTCGGAAATGCTGGCGCGCGATTGGCGTGCGGAGTAATAACTGCGGGTAAGTAAGTAGTGGATGTGTTGCAGATTGACGCTTAACAGGTGACGCAAGCTGTTACTGTGCAAAGGTTGAAAACTTCGCCTCCCGGCACAAAAGAATCATCTGCCGGTACTTTGATGCGGGACCCGTTGAGTGCGCCTGTGCCGGGCGGTTGGCAAGCCCGATCCGATCTGCTCCCCCTGAACCGGGCGTCGGACTTAGTAATGATGCAAAGGTAGACGATCGATGTTCCGTGTTGCCGTCATTGGCTCTGGGCTGGCCGGACTCTCGTGTGCGAGAGTGCTACGGCGCGCGGGGTCATTTGTCGAAATTTTCGAGCAAGAGCGCACAATTGGCGGGCGCGTCGGCACGGCGCGGCTGGGAATCGTGCCGTTCGATCATGGCGCCCAATATATTACAGCGCGCTCAGACCGCTTCAAGGCATACATCAACGAACTGGTAGGTGCGGGTTACGCCGCACGATGGAACCCGCGCACACAAGCCACTGGTGAAAGTGGCGGACAGATGCACCCATGGTACGTGGGCATGCCAGGCATGGCATCGATCGCCCGCCCCTTGGCCGAAAGCGTGAGGATCAACACCGACCGCAAGGTTCATACGATCCAGCGAGGTGATAAAGGGTGGATGCTTTGGTTCGAAGACCAGACGTCGACAGGACCGTTCGCGGCCGTCGCCGTGGCGGTGCCGGCTCCACAGGCGCGCCTGCTGTTGGGCCGTTTGGATGAGCTTGCCGACCCGCTGGCGCGTGTACGCATGTCGCCGGTGTGGGCACTGATGGTACGCATCGACGAGGCGGTCCTGCCAGATCAGGACGTATACTCTGACATGAGTCAGGTGATCCGTTGGATCAGCCGCAATAACTCGAAACCTGGTCGTTCCAGCCGCGGCGAATGCATCGTTGTCCATGCCTCACCCCAGTGGAGTCGCGAAACAGAGGATGCTGACCCCGACTCCGTCGCCGAAGAGTTGTGGGGCGAAGTAAGCCATGTCCTGGGTCTGCCTCCCATCAGGCCCGCTCAAATGGTCGCCCACTTGTGGAAACACGGGCTTGTCGACACTCACCTGGGCGAAACTTTCCTGTTTTCCCGCGATCAGATGGTGGGGGTCGCCGGCGACTGGTGCCTGGGCCGTCTCGGCGAACACGCTTTCGACAGTGGCGCCCTGCTCGGCAAAGCCATGATCGATGCGATGAAGTAATTGCATCGCAAATGCGCCCAACGGCGCATTGCCGGTTATGTTGCAGCGCGCTAGAAGCCTCCGTAATGTTCATTGGAGAGCGAACGCATGGCGCAAGTTAAAGCCCCGTCCGGGGGGCGTGTCGAAAGGCCGTTGTCGCCGCACATCCAAATTTATTCGCAGCAGATCAACATGATCATGTCGATCGTGCATCGAATCACGGGCGCTGCACTATACTTCGGGACCGTGTTGCTCGCTTGGTGGCTCGTCGCGGCTGCCTCCGGCCCGACCTACTACGCATTCGTCAATGGTCTATTCGGTACGTGGATCGGCAAGCTCGTATTGTTTGGCTATACCTGGGCATTGATGCACCACATGCTGGGTGGCATCCGCCATCTCATCTGGGATACCGGTCGCGGCTTCGAATTGTCCACGGTCGATGCACTCGGCTGGGCAACGATCATCGGATCGGTCTCATTGACTGCCGTAGTGTGGGTCGTCGCGATACTCCTCAGGGGGGGGGTCTAATGAACCACGGAAATGACGGCGCGATGCGCACGCCCCTTAAGAATGTCCGGAGGTTGGGTTCAGCCAAGGAAGGCGCGGATCATTTCTGGAAGCAGCGACTGACAGCGGTCGCCAATATCTTCCTGACGATTTTCGTCGTTGGCCTGCTCGTGACGATCGCTGGCGCCGAATATGCTGTGGTCAAGCGCACGCTCGCCAATCCAATCGTTGCCGTGCTGCTGCTGCTGTTGGTGCTGTCGGGCATATATCATATGCGGCTTGGCATGCAGGTCATCATCGAAGACTACGTAAGGGCAGAAGGTCCCAAAATCGCACTTGTCATGCTCAATACGTTCTTTGCGATTTTCGTCGGCGCTGCCTCGGTTTTCGCCGTGTTGAAGTTAAGCTTTGGAGCTTGAGGAAGTATGGCAAGTCACGCAAACGGCGCCGCCAACGGCACACTGAACGGCGCAACCAAGCCTTCGATCAACGGGCAAGCCTATAAAACCATCGACCACACCTATGATGTCATTGTCGTTGGCGCCGGTGGTGCCGGTTTGCGCGCCACACTCGGCTGCGCTGAAGCAGGCCTGAAAACTGCCTGTATCACCAAAGTATTCCCGACTCGCTCTCACACGGTCGCTGCCCAAGGCGGCGTCGCAGCAGCGCTCGGCAATATGGGGCCGGACAACTGGAAATGGCATATGTACGACACCGTTAAGGGTGCCGACTGGCTGGGCGACCAAGATGCCATCGAATACCTCTGCCGCAATGCACCCGATGCCGTTTACGAACTGGAGCACTACGGTGTGCCGTTCTCGCGCACGGAGGAAGGCAAGATCTATCAGCGCCCCTTCGGCGGCATGACAACGGAGTACGGCGAGGGCCCACCGGCCCAACGTACCTGCGCTGCGGCTGATCGCACCGGCCACGCCATGTTGCATACGTTATACGGCCAGTCACTTCGCCACTCCGCGGAGTTCTTCATCGAATACTTCGCTCTCGATCTGATCATGGACCAGGATGGCGCTTGCCGCGGCGT
>JANNRP010000426.1:0-3079 GCA_031401535.1 Hyphomicrobiaceae bacterium
CGTCGTTGTGTTCGACCGTATCCGTGAAAATCTGCGTAAGTTTAAGAAAATGGCACTGCCGGATCTGCTCAATCTGGCGGTCAATGAAACCCTTTCGCGCACGGTGCTGACCTCGGCGGTGACGTTCCTCGCCGTACTGGCACTATATCTGTTTGGCACCGAAGTGATCCACGGCTTCTCCTTTGCCATGCTGTTTGGCATCATCATAGGCAGCTATTCGTCGATCTTCGTCGCTGCATCATTGCTGATTGCACTTGGGGTCAAGCGCGACGTCTGGTCCGGCGAGAAGAAAGTTACGGACGCTACCACGGCCAGTGCTGTAAAGGCTGCCGCCAAGAAAATTTGACAGTTCCAAGGCAACAGGAACATTCGATGGCCGCTGATACTCCGCAGTCGGTCCACGATGGTCTCCAACATTATCCGAGCCAAGCGCCCTTCGATGCCTATGGCAACGGAGGGTTTCGTTTTGCTGGTATGAGTCATCGCGGCTCATTGCTGTGCTTGCCGAGCGGTATCCACGGGTGGGATGTGGCGAGCCCGATGAGCGTGAGCCTCGACTCGTTTAGCCGCGTCTTCGATGAATTGGCGCCGCCATCGTTTCTACTGTTTGGCACGGGGGCTGCCCAAGTGTTCCCCGCGCTGGAAATTCGGCAGGCCTTCGCCGCCCGTCTGATCGGCTTCGAGATCATGGATACAGGGGCGGCGGCACGCACGTACAACGTGCTGCTCGCAGAAAAACGCCCCGTGTTTGCAGCCCTTATCGCTGTCGACTGACCGTTTTTACACCGGCCGCAGCAGGATATGCCTTTTTTTGCCAAGGCTGAGCTTGATCACGCCGTCCGGCCCAATGTCACTGGAGCGCAGCTTGGCCTTGTCGTCGGTGACAGCCTGATCGTTCACGCGCAAGCCTCCGCCCTGCACCTGACGGCGCGCTTCGCCATTTGATTTGACGAGGCCGGCCGTCACGAAAGCAGCCAGCACACCAAGCTCGTTGGCGATGTCCGACAGGGGGATTTCGATTGTCGGCAGATCGGTTGCGAGCGCACCGTGCTCGAACGTCTTCAGCGCCGTGGCGGCGGCCGCATCGGCTTTGTCGCGGCCATGCATCAGCGCGGTTGCTTCGGTGGCAAGTACCTTCTTGGCGTCGTTGATCTCTGCGCCTTGCAATGCCGCCAGCCGCTGAATCTCGCCCATCGGCATGGTCGTGTAGAGCCGCAGGAAACGGCCGACATCGGCATCCTCGGTATTGCGCCAGAACTGCCAGTAGTCGTAGGCTGATAGCTGCGCTTCGTTGAGCCACACGGCACCAGCCGCCGTCTTGCCCATCTTCGCACCCGACCCGGTCGTCAACAGCGGGCAAGTCAGCGCATACAACTGATGCGTTCCCATGCGACGGCCAAGATCGATGCCGGTGACAATGTTGCCCCACTGGTCTGACCCGCCCATCTGCGCATTGCAGCCGGTTCGGCGTGCGAGTTCGACGAAGTCGTAGGCCTGCAGCAGCATGTAGTTGAACTCGATGAACGACAGCTCCTGCTCGCGTTCAAGACGCATGCGGGCGCTGTCCATCGTCAACATGCGGTTGACGGAAAAGTGGCGGCCGACATCGCGCAGGAACTCGATGTAGTTGAGCGGCGCCAGCCACTCCGCGTTGTCGATCATGATGGCGTCGGTCGTGCCCGTCCCGAAGTTGAGGAATTTCGAGAACACCGTCTTGATGCCATCCTTGTTGGCGTCGATGTCGGCAACCGAGCGGATCACACGCGTTTCATCGCGGCCCGAGGGATCACCGACACGCGTTGTGCCGCCACCCATCAGCGCGATCGGCTTGTTGCCGGTTTCTTGCAGCCAATGCAGCATCATGATCGAGATCAGGCTGCCGACGTGCAGCGACGGCGCGGTGCAGTCATAGCCGACATAGGCGATGGCCTTACCTTTGGCGGCCAGGTCGTCGAGGCCGGTCATGTCCGAGCACTGGTGGATGAAGCCGCGCTCTGTCAGAATGCGCAGGAAGTCTGATTTGGGGCTTGTCATAGGTCTCGCGCCGTAAAGCAGCGCCTTTCCGCGGTGATGTTGATCGAGGGGCGGGACCATGCACGGCAACGGCTTGGAGGGCAAGCATGGGTAAGGGTTCGGCGACTGGCTCCATGCGTGCGATCGGCCTGATGAGCGGCACATCACTCGATGGCATCGATATTGCGCTGGTTGAGACCGATGGTGGCCAAAGCCTCACGCGCGGTCCGTCAGCAACCGTCGCCTATCCGGCGGAGTTTCGGGTCAAGCTGGTGCAGGCAATCCAAGATGCGAAGAAAATGACGGATCGGACCCAGCGGCCCGGATGTCTCTCAGCCATCGAACGCGAGCTGACCGAGCGCCACGCCGCCGTTGTCACGCGCTTCATGGGTCAGAACTCATTGCAGCCGTCGGCGATCGACGTCATCGGTTTTCATGGGCAGACGGTGCTGCATCGGCCGGCGGATCGGCTGACTGTGCAACTCGGTGACGGCACGCTGCTTGCCAAACTTATCGGCATTGATGTGATCCATGACTTGCGCGCCGCCGATTGTGCGAGCGGGGGCGAGGGCGCGCCACTGGTGCCGGTCTATCATCGCGCGTTGGTCGGCAAGCTGCCGCAGCGCCCGGTGGCGGTCGTCAATATCGGCGGGGTTGCGAACGTCACGTATATCGGTCGCGATGGCCAATTGCTGGCATTCGATACTGGCCCAGGCAATGCCTTAATCGACGACTGGATGCTCAAGCAGACAGGCCAGATGCGCGACGAGGGTGGTGCTGCGGCAGCGCGAGGCACGGTCAACGACGATGTGCTGCGCTTCTATCTGAGCCGCTCGTTCTTTGGACAATTGCCGCCCAAGTCGCTTGACCGCAATGCGTTTGCCTTCGAACTCGTCGATGGATTGTCGGTTGAGGATGGTGCGGCGACACTGACCGCGTTCACGGCGTCGTCGATTGCACGTGCGCGCGAGCATTTCCCAGAAGAGCCGCAACTGTGGATCATCTGTGGTGGCGGTCGCCGCAACAAGACGATCATGGGGATGCTGGCTGCCGCCGTGCAGAATGC
>JANNRP010000427.1:0-6785 GCA_031401535.1 Hyphomicrobiaceae bacterium
GAGGTTATACACCGGCAACACGGCCGCCTGCCGTGGGCACGACTGTTCGATGCGGGCATTCGACTTGCAGAGCAGGGTTTTCCGGTGTCGGCGCGCCTCAATATGCTATTGGCAGAAATGGGGGCGGATAAGTTCAGCACGGCAGCCCGCGCCTATTTCTTCGACGCCCAAGGGCAGCCGCATCCCGTTGGCCATCGGCTCGTCAATCCTGCATTCGCTTCCACTTTGAAAGCCATGCAGCTACGCGGCGCAGATGCCATCTATACGGGTGAGATTGCCGCACAAATTGTCGAAGCAGCGACCAAGGCGCCATTCCGGGCCGGTGACATCACCACCGCCGATCTTGACGGATATCGCGTTGAGGAAAGGGAGCCGCTGTGCGTGCCGCATCGCGACTATCGCATATGCGGCATGGGACCACCGTCGTCTGGCGGCATAGCTGTCGCACAGACACTACGGCTGCTTGAAGGAACCGATCTTGGTCGCGGGCCAGGGGCTTCCATGGGGGCGCGCGCACTGCATCTGATTGCCGAAGCAGAGAAGTTGGCGTTCGCCGATCGTGATTTCTATATCGGCGACCCGGCGTTCATCCGGTTGCCTGTCGGTTTGCTCAACGCTGGATATCTGGCTGATCGGTCCAAACTCATTGATCCGTCGGCGGCGATGGCACGACCGAAAGCGGGTACACCTTCCGGTGCCAACGCCCACCTATTTGGTGCCGATGCAACCATTGAGAGTGTCGGTACCAGCCATATTTCTATTATTGATCGTGGCGGCAACGCCGTCGCGATGACGACAACGATCGAAGCTGGCTTTGGGTCACGCGTCATGGCGGCGGGTTTCCTGCTCAACAACGAGTTGACTGACTTCTCCTTTCGTCCAGCAGATGCCCAAGGTCGCCCCCTCGCCAACGCTGTGGCACCGGGCAAACGACCACGCAGCTCAATGGCGCCCACGATCGTATTCGGGCCCGATGGTCGGCTGTTTGCGGTGGTTGGTTCACCGGGCGGCAGCCGCATCATCCTCTATGTTGTCAAAGCGCTTATCGGGCTGATCGATTGGCGGCTGGATGCGCAGGCGGCAACGGCACTACCCAATTTTGGTAGCAGGGGTTCAGGGTTTGAGCTGGAATACGATCCAATTTTGTCAGCCGCAGCGATGCTTCGGCCCTGGCAGCTCCGGTCGACGGTCTGGTATGCGCTGCACATGAAGCCGTACGGACACCGTGTGGCACCTGACGTGATGACGTCAGGCCTGCATATCGTGATGCGGCGCGGCGAAAAGATTGAGGGCGGTGCCGACCCCCGTCGCGAGGGTGTGGCGCGAGGCGATTAGCCTGCGCGTTCGACGATGTGCATGATGGCAGACACCGGCCTCATCAATCTAAAGTCCGAGATCACGCCGAACTTCGAAAATCTCCATGATGCGTGCGCCCCGGTGCGGGCCGTCACAGACGAACTGCCACTTGCCACCAGAATAGGTGTCGCACAGTTTGACACCCTTGATCAGAATCCAGTGGCCTTCACGACCCTTGTGGACCGCCAAAATGTAGTGCGCCCAGGCATTGCGCGGTTTCTGCATCCATTGCCAAACGGTGGGTCGCTCCTTGCGGGCGCGGTCTAGGAAGCTCTGCTTCAGTTCCATGCGGAAGCCGAATACCCCAAGCGCGCCTTCGACTTCGGATGCATAGGTGCCCTTCACCAAAGGCTTTTGATGCTCAGGGATATCGCGCAGTGCACGGATCTCGTCTTCGACGCGGCTGATGGGAAAACCGGTAATTGCCGACAGCACATAGGGCCCGCAGAACGCCACCCTGCCGGTATCGTTCTCGACCTCGTTCAAGCTCGACGTGAGACGCACGATGCTACACTGTTCAATCATGGCGACCTCCCTCGTACGCGCTGCCAGCGTGGTTAACGAGAGATTACCGCTTAGCCCTTTACGAGCCGTTAATGTGCAGGCTCAAATAGGGTCCGAAAGAGACCATTCCAGGAGTGTTGATGATGACGGGATCAAAGACGCACAAGGCTGCTTCAGTGGATCCGACGGCTGGATTTCTGCAAGGGCTGCAGAGTTACGGTGATCGCGATTTCTCGATCTATATGCGGCGTGCGTTCGCCAAGTCGATGGGTTTTTCCGCCCACGAATTATCGCGCCCCGTCGTCGGCATCGCCTATACCCACTCGAAATTCAATCCGTGCCATCGCCACTTTCCCGAGTTGCTGGAGGCGGTGAAGCGCGGCATCACCTATGCCGGTGGCCTCGCGCTCGAGTTTCCGACGATCAGTCTGCACGAAAGCACGTTAGCGCCGAACTCCATGAAGTTCCGCAACCTCATGGCCATGGACACCGAGGAGATGATACGCGCGCAACCCATGGACGCGGTCGTGCTGATGGGCGGCTGCGACAAGACGGTGCCGGCTCAGTTGATGGCGGCAGCGAGTGCCGGCAAACCCGCGATCCAGTTGATCGGTGGGCCGCAGATGACATCGCGCTACAAGGACGACCGGGTTGGCGCCTGCACCGATTGCCGCAAATTCTGGATGCGATACCGTGCCGGAGAGATGAACCAGACCGAGATCGAGGCGGTCGAAGGGAGCCTCGTGACCACCGCCGGTACCTGTGCCGTTATGGGTACGGCTTCGACCATGGCCGCGATTGCCGAAGCGCTTGGTATGATCCTGCCTGGAACGGCGGCGATCCCTGCGGTCCATGCCGACCGATTGCGGGCTGCAGAAGCCACCGGCGTCGAAGCCGTCCGCATGATCGCCGCTAAACTGACGCCTGATCGGATCATAACGGCTCGCGCAATCGAAAACGCGGTGCGCGTGTTGCTGGCGTTGGGCGGTTCGACCAACGGCGTCATCCATCTGGCCGCGATCGCCGGCCGTGTCGGCATCAAGCTCGACCTGCATCGCCTCAACGAGCTGTCCGATACGACGCCCGTGCTGGCGGCTGTCAAGCCGGTGGGAGCGGAGTTTTATATGGAGGACTTCTTTGCGGCAGGCGGCATTGGTGCCGTGATGCGGGAATTAAAGCCACTGCTCAACCTCGATTGTCTGACCGTGACGGGTGAGACGCTGGGCGATCGGTTGAACGCAGAAACCGACCATTACGTCGATCGCCGCGTCATCAAGACCACGGCCGCCCCTGTCGAAGCGCAGGGAGGACTGGTAGCGCTGTTCGGCTCTCTGGCGCCCGATGGCGCAATCATAAAGCGATCGGCTGCAACCCCATCGCTGTTCGAACGCGAAGGCCGCGCCATCGTGTTTTCCTCGCTCGATGATTTAGCCAAACGCATCGACGCTCCTGATCTCGATGTCACGGCCGATGATTTTCTGATCCTGCAGAATGCCGGTCCGCGCAGCGCGTCCGCCATGCCGGAAGCCGGCTTTCTGCCAATTCCAAAGAAACTAGCGGCGGCGGGCGTCAAGGATATGGTTCGGATGTCCGACGCGCGCATGAGTGGTACCGCCTTTGGCACCATAATTCTGCACATTGCACCGGAAGCTGCCGCCGGAGGCCCTATCGGGCTGGTGCGGACGGGCGATCGCATTCGATTGAGCGTGGCCGACCGAACTCTCGATCTGCTCGTCGATGAGGCCGAGCTTGCGCGTCGACGGGCTGCGGTAGTGGCGCCAGCGGAGGGTGAGACGCGCGGCTATGGCAAACTGTTCAGCGACAGCGTTCTGCAAGCACCTGACGGCTGTGACTTCGATTTTCTGGTGAAGGCGCGGTAGCGCGTGCACTTTAGTGGCTGGCGGTTTCAGATGGTGGAGCCAGTGGGTTCACTGCTTAACTTTTGACAAGCAGTTCGCCTCGTGGCAGACCCCAGTCAAATCATTCCAGTAACTCAAGGAAAACCATGGCAACGAAAGCAGCCCGTGGCACAAAGCGCACCTGTCAAAACCAGGAATGCGGTGCCCGCTTCTACGACCTAGCCCGCGACCCGATTGCCTGCCCCATGTGCGGCACGGGCTATGTGATCGCGCATCAATCGGTGTCTGCTGCAGCGGCAGCCGCTGCGGCTGAAGAAAAGGCCGCGCGTAAGGCCAAGAAAATTGCCGACGATGCTGCCGCTGACCTGGTCACCGGTGCGGAGGGCGAGGAGGCACTTGCTGACCTCGAAGTTGCCGAAGAGCCGATTGCGGCTGAGGGTGATGAGACCTTCCTCGAGGAAGAGGAAGAGGAGGGCGGTGATGTTTCCGGCATCATCGGCGGCCCCGTCGCCGAGGGTGGTGAGGAAGTGTGAAATTGCGGGTTCCGCTGCCACCAATTCAGCTGGGGTGGTCCATACGCGCCACGCCTAAATTGGTACTTGCGTATTGCAACGCTCCGGCCTAGACACCGGGTCGTTCTCAGGGCGGTCTGTTATGCCATGGTAATGGCTTAAGGACTGTCACAGTTCCCTGGACGAAAGATGGGGCCATAGCTCAGCTGGGAGAGCGCTTGCATGGCATGCAAGAGGTCAGCGGTTCGATCCCGCTTGGCTCCACCATCCATTTTTGATCGCTATTAGAAACATAGCATTTGCCTGACTTAGCCGGTCGACGGTTTCTGCACACCGAACGGCGTATTCGCAACAGACGTTACCTGTTTTCACTGTGTTCCTCAGGCTATGCTGGTGCATGGCTGGCTGGAGGGCGACATGGACGACGTCAAAACGCCAAGCGTGGCAATTCCAGCTGGTGGCCAACGCCGCGGACGCGAGGCCCGGAAGGCCGCTCGTTTGCAAAGAGCGTCGCTGTCGATCCCCTACATCACGCGAGGAATACCACCAACCGACCTTTTGAGTATCGAAACGCTTGAGATCATCGAGGCCAACGCCGAGACGATCCTGCAGGAGATCGGCCTGGAATTCCGTGACTACCCACGGGCGCAGGCTCTATTCAAGGCAGCGGGTGCCGATTGCCATGGCACGCGCATCAGGTTTCCGAAGGGGCTTGCACGCAGCCTGTGCGGCACTACGCCAGCAACCTATACGCAGCACGCGCGCAACCCGGCACGCAATGTCGAGATCGGGGGGCGCAATACAGTGTTCGCACCGGTCTACGGCTCGCCGTTCGTCCACGACATCGACCGGGGGCGGCGCTACGGCACCATCGAAGATTTCCGGAATTTCGTGAAGCTCACGTACACCTCGCCCTGGATGCATCATTCGGGCGGCACCGTGTGTGAGCCGGTCGATGTGCCGGTCAACAAGCGGCATTTCGACATGAACTATGCGCACATGCGCTATTCCGACAAGCCGTTCATGGGCTCGGTGACGCATCCAGAACGCGCGGCCGACACGGTTGCCATGTGTGAAATCCTGTTCGGCGCGGATTTCGTGCAAAACCACACGGTCTGCACCAGCCTGATCAATGCCAATTCGCCACTGGTTTGGGATTCAATCATGCTTGGTGCTGCGGAAACGTATGCCGCCAATAATCAAGCGTCGATCATCACGCCATTCATTTTGTCGGGCGCCATGAGCCCGGTGACGGTGGCGGCCACCCTTGCGCAGGTACTGGCCGAGGTGATGACCGGCATCGCCTTTACGCAGCTTGTGAGGCCCGGCTCGCCCGCCATCTTCGGCACATTCGTTTCCACGATCTCCATGCAGTCGGGTGCGCCCACTTTCGGAACGCCTGAGGCTGCACACGCGATCTTCGGTGCGGCACAGCTAGCGCGGCGTATGAATTTGCCATTCCGCACCGGTGGCT
Source organism: Hyphomicrobiaceae bacterium (assembly GCA_031401535.1). GTDB lineage: Bacteria > Pseudomonadota > Alphaproteobacteria > Rhizobiales > Hyphomicrobiaceae > JAKFWF01. The sequence goes on from JANNRP010000427.1 coordinate 5,706, forward strand.
CCTTATGCGCATCCAAACGGCCCGATGCACAAGCGGCCTACGAAAGCGCCAACACGTTGATGCCGACGATCATGGCCGGTACCAACTTCGTACTGCATGCGGCGGGCTGGATGGAGGGCGGGCTCGCCTCGTCCTACGAGAAACTCGTGATGGACTTCGATCAACTGGGCGCCATGCACCGCTTCTGCCAAGGCGTCGACGTGTCTGATAACGGCCAAGGGCTCTCGGCACTGCGCGAGGTAGGCCCTGGCGGACATTTTCTTGGCTGTGCGCACACGCAGGCGAACTTCGAAGACGCATTCTATCGGTTTCAATTGCACGACAATAATTCGGTCGAGCAGTGGGAAGCGGACGGCGCGCAGGAGATGCATGTGCGGGCCAACACCACCTGGAAGAAAATGCTCGCCGACTACGAGATGCCAGCGATCGATCCGGCGATCGATGAAGCATTGCTCACCTACATCGCCCAGAGAAAGGGTTCGATGCCGGATGCGTTTGTTTGAAAGGTGTGGCCAAGGACTTTGTGGTTTACGATACCTTTACCAACCGACGCAGCATTTACCCGGTGGCAATCAGCGTTTAACGCTTCCGCACTAATTTTTGACAGATGAAGGTGGCGAAATCAAAATCCGGAACGCTGCCGAGAGGCAGTTCTGCCAATGTGCGCTGGCGCATTACGGTCGCCGCGATCGCGATTCCGACCGGACTCTACCTGACCTACACATGGTGGTTTGGCGTGCAACCGCGCGATTCAGCTCGCGGCTTGTTCTTGCTGGCCGTGATGTCGTTCATAGTCGGGCTCGATATGCTGGCGAAACTGGTCGGCTGGAATATCTTCGGGCGGGACGATCGCACGCGCTCTTCGGGTGATTGGGACACCGACCTCGGTGCCGACGGTAGTGGTTGTGACGGCGACGACTGATCGTAAGCCCCGTGCAGATCTACCGAGACGTCCCGCGATATTGCATGGCGATCAGTGTTGCCTTCATCGGCCGCAACATAGCTAGGGCGAGCCCGAAGGTTACCGGTGCCCAGATCGCATGGACCCACCATGGCGGACCAACCTTGAATTCAAGGATC
>JANNRP010000428.1:0-1859 GCA_031401535.1 Hyphomicrobiaceae bacterium
CCGGCTGGGCGTGGCTCTGTTCGCGCAGCGCCGATACAATGATGCGAAAGTTCAATTCGCCTTGATCGACACGGCAACGCATGGTTGGCCCCGCCTGCGTAGCGCTTGGTTCCGCACCAGTTGGTCACGCGTTTTCGTCGAATACTATACGCGTAACGTCGAGGTCGGCGTCGAACTGGCGCGCGAACATTTTGCGTTCCAACGAGACAAGAAAGGCGACCAGCACTACGACACTGCGATGGCTCGTGCGGCACTTGCGAGCGGCCTTACATATGCCCGCCGCGATGCAGAAGCACTGGTTGAGTTCCAGCAAGCGATGCCCATCCTTCTCAATAGAGTGCGCGACGACGAGGAAGGCGATGCTACCGCTCGGTTGAGCGCCGACAATCGGCTGCTTGCTGTCGCGGAAGCCAACATTGCGCTATTGGCGAGGGCCAGTGATGCCAAGAGCGCGGCGATCGAAAGCCTGCAGGTCGCAGAAGCCGTTCGCGGCCGCAATGTGCAGAATGCGCTCGAAGCCTCCGCGGCTCGCTCCGCCGCAAAAACTCCGGCGTTGGCTGAACTCGTGCGTAAGGAACAAGACCTTGCGAAGCAGGTCGTGGCGCTCGTCGGCATCGTCAACAATATGCTGTCAATGTCGCCGGAGGAGCGCGACGACACTATCGTGCGCGCACAACAGGTAGAACTGGCCGGTTTGCGCAAGGACCAAGTCGCAGCCAAGCGCGAGATCGAGCGGCGCTTTCCCGAGTATGACAAGCTTGTCAACCCAAAGCCTGTCTTTGTCGACGAGATGCGGTCCGCGTTGCGAACCGACGAGGTCCTGTTGTCCTTTCACTTCGGTCGCCGAGAAAGTTTCGCATGGGTCGTGCCCAAAGACGGGCCGGTGGTCTTCGCCGCTCTGCCGACGAATATCTCCGACATCGACAAGCGGGTCAAAGAATTGCGCAAGTCGCTGGAGCCTAACGCGTCGACGGTCGGAGACATTCCGCCGTTCGACCTCAAGGCTGCGCATGATCTTTATAACTTGCTTTTGAAGCCGATCGAGGCCGGTTGGCGCCCAGCCAAGAATCTGATTGTCGCCACCAACGGCGCGCTTGGTCTGCTTCCGCTCGGATTGTTGCCGGTCGAGCCGACAGTAGTGAAGGCGGACGCCGAGCCATACTTTTCCGAGTACCGCAAAGTGGCTTGGCTGGCACGCACCCACGCGGTGACGATGATCCCCTCGGCATCGGCCTTACGTACGCTGCGCCAGATTCCAAAAGCCACGGCCAAGCGCGATAGCATGATCGGATTCGGCGATCCGTTCTTCAATCGTGACCAGGAGAAGGAAGCCGCGACTGAGGACGGCGTTAGGGTCGCCAGTTTGACGACACGCGGTTTGCCGATCAAGTTGCGAGCCGCCTCCCGCACCGCCGACAGCGACAGCGCGGAGATCGGTCAACTGCCGCGCCTGCCCGACACCGCTGACGAGCTCAAGTCTATCGCTACAGCACTTGAGGCCGACCCGGCCAAGGTGCTGCACCTCGGAAAAAGCGCCAATGAGAAAATTGTAAAGGGTCTGGATCTGTCGCATTATCGCGTGGTCGTGTTCGCGACCCATGGCCTGGTGCCAGGCGAAATCAATGGGCTGACGCAACCGGCGTTGGCGCTGACGGCTCCCAATGTTGCTGACGTGGACGGCGATGGCCTCCTCACGGTGGACGAAATCTTAGGGCTTAGGCTCAATGCCGATTGGGTGGTGTTGTCGGCCTGTAACACAGCCGCCGGCGCCGGTGCGGGCGCCGAGGCTGCCTCAGGTCTTGGGCGCGCTTTCTTCTACGCTGGAACGCGCTCGCTCCTGGTGACCAACTGGTCTGTGC
>JANNRP010000429.1:0-8193 GCA_031401535.1 Hyphomicrobiaceae bacterium
ATTGCGGTCGAGCACATTGGACCTCGGTTCCATCGCCGAAACCTGCGGCTACAGCGCCTATCCGAGTTTCGCACGCTGCTACAAGACCGTGTTCGGATACCCACCAAGCCGCGAGCGCCGCGGCACCAACGGCCAGGGCACGACGGCGCTCAGGCTTCTTCCGCTGTTCGACCTTCATCCCGATCAATCCATGTACGATCCAGAGCGGCTGCTCTGACACGCACCGTCATGCATGTTGCACTCAGCGCCGCATGCATGAATCTCGATGTCCAGATCGGGTGCTAGGATGTCTAGATCGCGGCTGTTCAGCAGTGCCGCCCGAGGAAATCATCGGTGCGGTGACACTGCCGGACTTTGATGCTTGGCGGAACGTGTCGAGTTGGAGTCGTCGATGCATCCGGCAACCGCCGCTGAGCCACGAGACGAGCGAGCCCATCGGCTTGATGCTCTCCTGCGGCCGAAGAGTATCGCGCTTGTCGGTGCTTCGGCACGGCCTGATTCCAACGGGCTTGCCCTGGTGCAGATGGCCCGTATCGACGGCTATCGGGGCTCCGTCTTTCCGGTCAATCCGCGCTATCGCGAGATCGACGGCCTTGCGTGTTACCCGTCGCTGGCCGAGCTAAACGGGTCCGTCGAGCACGTCGTCCTGGCGCTACCACCCGAACAGCTTGAAGCAGGTCTCACAGCCGCAATCACGCATGGTGCGAAGGGCGTAACGATCTTCGGTTCCTCCCTGCTTGAATACGATGTCGAACCGAAGCTCGCCGAACGGCTCACACGAAGTGCCAACGATGCCGGAATAGCCATGTGCGGCGCCAACTCTATGGGTTTCTACAATCGCTCGATCGGGCTTCGCGTCGCGGGATTTCCCTCACCGGCTGGGCTCAGGGCAGGTGGCATCGTTTTTGTCGCCCAGTCCGGCTCGGCTTTCTCCGCGCTGGCCCACAACGATCGTCGCCTCGGATTCTCGCTGTGCATCTCCAGCGGCATGGAGATGACATGCACGGCAGCGGACTACATGGAGTGGGCATTGTCGCGACCGGAGACGCGGGTTATTGGCTTGTTCCTCGAACAGGTTCGCGATCCTCGGCGCTTCATGACAGTGCTCGAGATGGCCAGCCAGCGGGAAGTCCCCGTGGTCGTTCTGAAGGTCGGCCGGACGGCACGCAGCGCGGCAATGGCCTTGAGCCATACCGGCGCGCTCGCTGGGAGTGATCTGGCTTTCACAGCAATGTGCCGCGCACATGACGTGGTTGTCGTCGACGACCTCGACGAACTGGCGACACAGTTGCTGTTCTTCGATCAGCGATATCGCCCGGGAGCCGGCGGCATCGCCAGTATTCACGACTCGGGCGGCGAGCGCGAGATGGTCGTCGACATGGCCGAGCGAATAGGTCTTCCGTTCGCTGAGATCTCACCTGCCACGAAACAGGCCATAGCGAAACACCTCGATTTGGGATTGATCCCGGACAATCCACTGGATGCCTGGGGCACGGCGCGCGACTTCATCAATCGTTTTGCCGGTGCGTTCGGTGCACTGGTGGCCGATCCCGATGTCGCTGTCGGCGTGTTCTTTACCGATATCCGCGAAGGCTACTGGTATTCAACAGGTATCGTCGAGGCAACCCGGCGCGTCGCCGCAACGGGCGGCAAGCCAGTGCTGATCGCGACCAATTACTCGAAGACTTACAATCATTCGATGGCAGCAGAATTGGCCGCCGAGGGCATCCCGATCCTCGAAGGCACGCGCGAGACGCTGCTCACACTGAGGCGTGGCCTGGCCTGGCGCGACCGCAAGCGGGGCCGTTCGCCGCTGCCGGATGCACCGCCGTCGGAGGTCATCGAGCGTTGGCGAACGCGGATGGAGGCTGGCGGCCAACTCAGGGAGATCGAAGGCCTCAGACTGCTTCGTGATTTCGGAGTGCCGGCGGTCGAAGCCCGTGTCGTCTCCAACAAAGCAGCGGCAGTTGAGGCAGCGGGTGCAGTCGGCTATCCCGTGGCGCTCAAGACCGCAGCCGGCTACGCTCACAAGTCGGACGTGGGCGGCGTGCATCTGGGCCTCGCCAATGCAGCGGATGTGGCCGCCGCCTACGCTGATCTCGCAAGCCGCCTCGGCAAAGATGTACTGGTCGCGGCCATGGCTCCGAAGGGAGTTGAGATCTGTGTTGGCGCCATCGTCGATCCAGGCTTCGGCCCGGTCATCGTTATCTCGGCAGGCGGAACCCTCATCGAGATCATGGATGACAAGGTGGCGGCACTCGCGCCGGTCTCGCTCGAAGAGGTGCGCCAGATGCTGGGTGAGCTTCGCATTGCTAAACTGCTCGCCGGCGCGCGCGGCCAGCGTCCCGCCGACATCGCGGCGCTGGCGGAAGCCATCGCACGCTTCTCGGTTCTGGTCGCGAACCTCGCAGACGTGCTTTCCGAGGTCGATGTCAATCCAATCATCGCCGGTCCCGCCGGCGCGTTCGCGGTCGATGCATTGGTCATCGCAAGACAGGATGAATAACGATGCAGATGGAACTAGCAAAGCGCGAGAAGGAATTGGCTGCGCTCGGCCGGAAGTTCTGTGACGAGGTACTGCTGCCGCTTGAGCCGATCGTTGAGGAACACGGCGAGCTTCCAGAAGACCGCCGCGAGCCACTGCGGCAAGCCGTTCGTGATTGGGGCCTCGCCGGTATCAATCATTCCAAAGCCAATGGGGGCCTTGGCCTGACGATGCTTGAGCAGACGGTGATCGAGGAACAACTCGGCCGCGCGACCAACGGACTTTGGACCGGCGTGTGGCGACCGCCCGTTTCACTGAAGTTCGGCACCGAAGCACAAAAGAAGGACTATCTCCTACCCTGTAACCAGGGTCGGCGGCGCGGCGCCTTCGCCATCACCGAGCCCGGCTCCGGTTCCGACAACCGTGCGGTTGAGACCAAGGCGGTGCTAGAGAATGGAGCGTGGCGGCTGACCGGCGAGAAATGGTTCGTCACATCATACAACACCTCGGATTTCATGATCGTGCACGCGCACGTCGACGGCGATCCCGAAAAGCCGACGTTATTTCTCGTCGATTTGCCTGCGAATGGCATAACCCACGTTCGATCGCCCAAGTTCATGCACAACTACGCCTTCGACCACGCGGAGTTGAAGCTCAATGAGGTCAGCGTGAGCGAGGACAAGATGCTTGGTAAAATCGGGCAAGGGTTTGAGCTGACCAAGGACTGGTTCGTCGAGGCGCGGCTGCAAATCGCGTCGCACACCCTCGGCGCCGCCACGCGAGCGACAGAGATCGCCAACGATCACGCCTCGAAGCGGGTGCAGTTCGGCAAGGCGATCCGTGACTTCCAGGCGGTTGAGTTCATGCTCGCGGACATGGTGGTGGACATCTATGCCGGGAAGTCGATGCTGTACCGGCTGGCGGCGGAGATGGATGCGGGCCTTGACCGCAAGATCGTGCATGCCCGAGCCAGCGCGTTAAAACTATTCTGCTCTGAAATGTCTGGTCGGGTCGTCGACAAGGCACTGCAGATCCTTGGTGGGCGTGGTTACATGCGCGAAAACCCCGTCGAGCGACTGTACCGTGATGTCCGTGTCGATCGCATCTGGGAGGGAACATCGGAGATACAGCGTATCGTGATCGGCGGGCAGATCCGCAAGCGCGGGCTGGACGTGTACACAGGTTGGTGAGTAACGCACGACAGGGCCAATGAGATGGGTGATGCGGCACAACGTCTTGGAGAGCTTCCCGAACCAGCAGGTTCGGCGGGCACGAGCCGTGTGGAGTTTCGCCGGTCGCTTGGAACCTGGCTGCTGCTGTTTCCTGTCCTCGTCTTCCTGGCGGGATGGTTCATCGCCCCTCTTGCGCAGCTCTTTGTGCTGAGCCTCGATGCGAAAGGCGGCCGTCTTGCGGCCTACGAAGAACTGCTCCAAAGCGAAGTGTTCGTTGCTGTGTTCATCAACACGCTTCGGCTGGCCATCACTGTCACGCTGATATCCGTGCTGCTGGCCTATCCGACAGCGTTTTTGCTTTCAAGACTGCGCGGAACTTGGTTGACGTTCGCACTGTATTGCGTGCTGGTGCCCCTCTGGATCAGTGTTCTTGTACGCACCTTCAGCTGGATGCTGCTGCTCGAGCGGAATGGGCCAGTGAACGCCCTGCTCCAGTGGGCCCACATCACCGATGCACCGATCAAGATGCTGTTCAACGATTTCGCGGTCCATCTCGGCATGGTGCACGTGCTGATGCCTTACGCGATACTGCCGATCTATGCCGCCATGCTCAAGGTCGATCCTCGGCTTGTACTGGCGAGCGACGGTCTCGGAGCGTCGGGAGCGCAGACTTTTTTGCGCGTTTTCCTGCCCCTGACGATGCGCGGCGTGGCAGCGGGTGCCACCTTCGTGTTCCTGCTAGCGCTCGGCTTTTACATCACACCGGCGCTGTTGGGCGGACTGCATAATCTGACCGTTGCCATGCTGATCGATAATTTCGTCAATGAGCGCCTGGTCTGGCCGCTCGCCGCAGCTGCATCATTCCTCCTGCTGTTCATGATCCTGCTGATACTTGCCGTTACGACGCGGTTCCTGGCGCTGAGTCAAATTGTGGACACGCGATGATGAGTACCAACCGGTTCGCTCAGTCCGCGCAGGTTTTCGGGGGCATCGTACTTGGTTTTCTGCTGTTGCCGGTTTTCGCAGTGGTGCCTGCGTCCTTCAACGAATCGTCGTTCATAAAAATCCCGCCTGAGCGCTATTCGGGTCGGTGGTATGCTGCATTGATCACCGACGGCGGATGGGTTCAGGCAATCGTGACAAGCTTTGAGGTTGCGCTTTTGGCAACCGCCGTCTCCGTGCTGCTCGGGACACTGGCCGCTCTCGGCCTGGAACGGCTGACGCCGCGCTGGCGTGGCCTGCTGACTGGCCTGATGCTGGCGCCGCTGATCGTACCAGTTATCATGATCAGCATTGCACTTTATTATTCGATGCGCCGTCTGGGCCTGCATGGAACAACTCTTGCGCTCGCCTTTGGACACACTTTGATCTGCCTGCCTTTCGTCGTGCTCAACGTGGGCGTGTCCCTCCACCGCATGGATCCGTCGTTGCCGCGAGCGGCCGCGGGGCTCGGCGCATCGCATTGGTACATTTTCCGTACCGTCATTCTGCCGGCCATCAAACCCGGGCTTGCGGCAGGCGCCGCATTTGCCTTCATCACCTCTTTCGACGAGGTAGTGATTTCTAACTTTCTTGCTGGCGTCCAAACCAAGACACTGCCTGTAAAACTCTGGGAGCAAATCAGGGTCGAGTACACGCCGGTTGCGGCGGCAGGCTCGGCCGTTATCCTTGGCACCACGATGCTTATCTTTGCTCTCGTCCAGCTTGTTCGAGGGCGGGGCCAATGAGCATGAAGGATCAGTTGAGCGACAAGTCCATCGTCTGCGAGGCCGTTCACAAGAGTTTCGGGGAGGTACACGCATTGTGGCCGACCTCGATCACGATTCGTGCTGGCGAGTTTGTCACCCTCCTCGGCCCATCCGGTAGCGGCAAGACGACACTTCTCAATATCGTCGCCGGTTATCTCGATCCCGATGGAGGCAGGGTGCTCCTTGGCGATCGCGATCTGACGCGGTTACCGCCGCGGCAACGCAATATCGGCATGGTGTTTCAGAACTATGCGCTGTTCCCGCATTTGAACGTGTTCGAGAATATTGCCTACGGCCTGAGGGTTCGAAGCCAACCGGCGGACGAGATCAGGCGGCGGGTCCAGGACGCCCTCACCATGGTGAAGCTCGATGGCCTTGCACGCCGCACAATTCATCAGCTGTCGGGCGGGCAGCAGCAGCGGGTGGCGTTGGCTCGCGCCATGGTGATCGAACCGGATCTGCTACTGATGGATGAGCCGCTCGGCGCTCTCGACCGCCAGCTCCGCAAGCATGTCCAGCTGGAGATTCGCCGCCTGCATCTCGCGTCGCGCAGGACCACGATTTATGTTACGCATGACCAGGAAGAAGCGCTGGTGATGTCGGATCGTATTGCGGTCATGAGCCAAGGTCGCATTGAGCAGGTGGGAACGCCGACCGAGCTCTACAGCTCGCCGAGAAACCGCTTTGTTGCAACGTTTCTCGGCGAATCAAATTTGCTCCCTGTGGAGATTTGCGAGCGCACGGGAAGCGAGACCGAATTCAAGGTTCGGGGGTTAGAACAGTCGTGGCGTATCGCGCACCATGATCAGACGCCAGAGCACGCCGAAGCGCTCCTTCTGGTGCGGCCTGAGGACTTTCGAGTGGTAGGAGCCGACCAACCAGCCATCGTGGGACACGTCACCGAGATCGTCTATCTCGGCGAGCTGACCGCCTTCCGCATCCGTCTTGCTGGAGACCACGAGATCTGGATGCGGCAGATGAAACTGCCAGGGCTGCAGGTTGGAGAACCTGTCCGTATCGGTTGGGATACGGCCAGCGTCCGACTGTTGGAGACAAAGTGAGTAGACTAGTAACCGGAGGAACAAAGCCATGATTGATCGTCGCAAACTTCTGGCCGCGGGTGCGGCAGTGGGTGCCACCTCGCTTCTGCCTAATGGCCGTGCCGTCGCCCAGCCATCTCGGCCGTTCACGTTCGTGTCGTGGGGCGGAGCGCTTCAGGAAACCGAGAAGAAAGCCTTTGTCGAGCCATTCTTCGCCAAGAAGGGCCTTAAGTTCGCCGAAGCGTCGCCGACGACTTACGCCAAGATCAAGGCGCAGGTCGAGGCGAAGGCGGTGGAGTGGGATCTCGTGACCGTCGGCGGCCAGTGGATGTATCAAGCCAAGGACCAGAACCTTGCCGAAGCCATGGATTACACGGTGATTAAGAACGACGATCTCGACAAAGCCTGGAAGGGCGAGTTCGGTGTCTACTCGTCGACAGGTGCGACCATCATTGCCTATAACACCAAGACATTCCCGGTCGGCAAGGAGCCCAAGTCCTGGGCCGACTTCTGGAATGTGAAGGATTTCCCCGGTCCCCGTAGCCTCTACTCGCGCATGCACTACAACTACGAGGCGGCGCTTCGTGCGGCGGGTGTGCCGAGGGATCAGATCTATCCCTTCACGGATGACAAGATCCGCACGATGTTCCAGAAGCTTGAAGAGATCAAACCGCACGTTTCGGTGTGGTGGACAACCGGAGCGCAGGCCCCGCAGTTGCTCTCGACCGGAGAAGTCGCAATGGCGATGGCCTGGAACGGGCGCATTCTCGATGCGCAGAAGTCGAATAGCCCCGTCGCCATGACGCTCAAGGATGGCATCGCGTGGGGTAACGCCATGATCATTCCCAAGGGCAGCCCCTACAAGGCACTCGCCATGGAATTGATCAATTATTGCATCACGGAAGAAGCGCAGGACCGGCTGATCCCAATCGGCACCTACGGGCCGGTGCTCGAGAAGTCGGCCGCCAAGGCGACGCCAGAGCAGGCTCTGCAGATGGTCACCCATCCGGTCAACGTGAAAGACGCCGTCATCTTCAACGACGAGCAGTCTGCGGGCTATCTGACAAAGTACGAAGCCGACTGGCAGAAGTTCCAGCTTAAAAAATAGCGATCACGGCGGTCGGCGTCGTAGGCGTCGACCGCCCCGAGCGGGCAGTATGATCGCCGACGGCGCCTTGGAACTGGCACTCAATGAAAGCGCGCTAATGACGTCACCCACAGTCCTGACACGGTGCGAGGGGCGCATCGGTATCCTGACATTCAACCGGCCCGGCACGTTGAACGCCTTCTCGAGCACACTCGTTGCCGAGACGAACGCAGCGCTACGCTCCCTGGTCGACCAGTCGGCTGTTCGAGCCATCGTTGTCCACGGTGCCGGTCGCGCATTCTCGGCCGGCTTCGACCTGAAGGAGGGCGTGTCCCGAGCCACACGCGGCGTTGCCGCATGGCGTCAGGTGCTGGAGGCCGATTTCGACTTTATCATGCAGTTCTGGGACTGTCCGAAACCGACCATTGCCGCGGTTCACGGCTATTGCCTCGCGGGCGCCTTCGAGCTGGCGCTTGCCTGCGATGTCACCGTCGCCGGCGAAGGCGCGCGGTTCGGGGAACCGGAGGTGCGGTTTGGCTCTGGCATCGTTGCAATGCTGCTGCCGTGGTTCACCGGTCCCAAGCAAGCCAAGGAATTGCTACTGACGGGCGACGATCAACTCACCTCCCGCCGCATGCTGGAGATTGGTGTAGTCAATCGT
>JANNRP010000430.1:0-2555 GCA_031401535.1 Hyphomicrobiaceae bacterium
AGAAAGCGCTGACCGCGGCCAAGATAGCCGAGGATGCGATCATGAAACGCGCACCACTCGGTCTGCTTCATGGCCTTCCTTTCTCGGCGAAGGACCTCATGGCAGTTGCCGGTGAACGCTATGCTTCCGGTTCACGAACGATGGCCGACAACGTGGCTGCGGTTGACGCGCCGGCCGTCGAGCGCGCCCAAGCCGCGGGCGGTATTCTGATCGGAAAGACCACAACGAGCGAGTTTGGTTGCAAGCCCGTTGGTGACAGCCCGCTAACCGGCATAACGCGCAACCCTTGGAATCTCACCAAGACGCCAGGGGGTTCTAGCGCTGGCGCGGCGGCATCAGTTGCCGCTGGCATCACGCCATTTGCACTTGGCACGGATGGCGGCGGCTCAATCCGCATACCTTGCGCCTTGACGGGTCTTTCGGGCCTCAAGGGTACATTCGGCCGCGTTCCGGTGTGGCCAACGTCGGCGACGCCTACACTCGCCCACGTCGGCCCGATGGCCCGCAACATGAAGGATGCGGCGCTACTGTTCACGGCAGTTGCCGGTCACGACCCACGCGATCCCTGCAGCGTGGCGGGACCAGTACCGGATGTGCTTGGCGCAGCCGAGGCCAGCCTCAAGGGGCTGCGTATCGCCTGGAGCCCGACGCTCGGCTACGCACGCCCCACACCCGAAGTGGTAGCGACAGTGGCGCATGCGGTTGCACAACTTGAGGACCTGGGTGCCCATGTCGAACTGGTCGACACGGTCTTTCAGAAAGACCCTGCCGAACTATGGACTGCGGAGTTCTACGCTGGCGTTGGCACGCGGCTACGCCCGTTCCTTGAGAGTCAGCGCAGTTTGCTGGATCCAGCAGTCGCTGATATTCTGATGCCAGCGCTGGCCCAGGATATGCACGCCTATTACGAGAAGGTGTTCGAGCGCTATGCACTTCGCGATCAGGCGCGTGTGCTGTTCGAAACGTACGACGTACTGATTTCGCCAACGCTGCCAGTATCCTCCATCGACATTGGACTGAACGTTCCGCCAGGATTCGAGGACTGCAATCTGTTGTCTTGGGTTTTTTATACATATCCATTCAATCTGACTGGCCAGCCGGCCGCCTCGACCTGTGCCGGTTTTGGGGCTGACGGCATGCCAATCGGCATGCAGATCGTCGGTCGCATGTTGGGCGAGTCCGACGTCGTGCGCACGGCAACAGCGTTCGAGCGCGTTGATTTTCCGTGGCGACATCTCCGCCCTAAAATGGTGTGAGAAAGCTGGTGCTCGAGTGCCCGTCGGGTTGCGCCAACCCAAGCCCTGGGCGCGGCGCTATAGTGCCGACGACAACTGGATTGAGATTAGGTGCTCGATCGATCACGCCGATCTCGCAGTTATAGGCAGCTGACAACACAAGTGCGGCTATAAAGTCCCAAACGTCACCATCGGCGACAACACGGCCATCTACCAGCAATAGCGCCCTGTGGGCAAAGGCAAGATCAAATCCAGGTCAAAACCACTGATGACGAATAAATCCGAGGCGTTGGTCGAGTTCCGCCAACCCCATTGATAACTGGGCAAACCGACGGTCTACCACCCAACCGGACGAGCACCGACAAGCTTGCAGGCCCGTAGTACCACCTCGCTGGCGACGACACCTGCTGCGTTCTATGTCACTATGCGCTGAGATAGTAGCTCAGAGGCACGGATGTCGGAACCAAAGCGGATTGCAGCGTTCTGCACACAATGCCGTTCTCGATGCGGATGCGAAGCGATCGTTGATCAAGGCCGTCTATTGCAGATCGAGCCACTCGCAGATCATCCGACTGGAAAAAAGTTGTGTCCAAAGGGCCGGGCCGCGCCGGAACTTGTCTATCATCCCGATCGTATCACGCAGCCGTTGCGGCGCACGCAACCGAAAGGGGCCACCGATCCAGGATGGACGCCGATCAGTTGGACCGATGCGCTGGATGAAATTGCAGCGCGGATGAGCGTGATCAAGGAGGCACACGGAGCCGAGCAGGTGGCATTTTCAGTCACCACACCCAGCGGCTCTCACCTATCGGATTCAATTTCGTGGATCGAACGGTTCATTCGAGCCTACGGCAGCCCGAACACCGTCTACGCCACCGAGATCTGCAACTGGCATAAAGACCACGCTACCCGGTTTACCTATGGCCATGATATCGGAACGCCGGATTTTGCGCATACGGATTGCGTCGTGTTGTGGGGCAACAATCCGGCGGCGACGTGGCTGGCGCGCAGTACCGAAATCCAGAAGGGATTGAAAGCGGGCGCGCGCATGATCGTCATTGATCCCAGGCCGACGGCGTTCGCCAAGCGGGCAACGCAGTGGCTTCAAGTTGTGCCGGGAAGCGATCAAGCCGTTGCACTTGGGCTTGCGAACCTATTGATCTCCAGCGGGCGAATTGATCAGAGCTTCATCGTCAAGTGGTCTAATGGCAGTCTACTCGTCCGCTCGGATACAGGACGTTTCCTGCGTGAATCTGAACTTGTGGCGGGTGGGCGGGCCGATGTTCTGTTCTCACGTGATGGCGGTTCGGGCGCATTGGT
>JANNRP010000431.1:0-1815 GCA_031401535.1 Hyphomicrobiaceae bacterium
CAAGTTCATCGACGTGATCATCGTTGCGCTGCATCTCGCCTGAGGAACAAACACCATGCTCACGCACATTCGCCCGGCTATCGTTATGCTGCTGTTGTTCACGGCCCTGACTGGTATCGCTTATCCCCTGTTGGTAACCGGCATCGCTCAAGTAGCTCTGCCGGTTCAAGCCAACGGAAGCCTCCTTCTAAAGGACGGCAAGACAATCGGATCGGAATTGATCGGCCAGCACTTCTCCTCGGACCGATATTTTCGTCCACGGGCTTCCGCAACAAGCGGGCCTGATCCAAAGGACGAGACGAAGACAGTCGATGCGCCCTACAACGCAGCCAGTTCGTCTGGATCAAACATTGGACCGACAGCGAAGAAGCTCGCCGAACGCGTCAAAGCCGATGTCGACAGCTTGAAGGGTGAAACGGGAGCCGCCCGCGTGCCAGCCGATTCCGTCACCACGTCGGCCAGCGGCCTCGACCCGCATATTTCGCCGGCGTTCGCCGGAATGCAGGCCGCGCGCATTGCCAAGAGCCGCAACCTGCCCGAAGGTGCGGTGCGCCGTCTCATTGCCGACCGGATCGAGGAACCAACTCTTGGCTTCATTGGCGAGCCGCGTATCAATGTTCTGATGCTCAATCTTGCTCTTGATAAAATGCCGACAGGTTAGACGATGGTATTCGGTGCCCGCGATGGACGCCCCTCCCCCGACGCCCTTCTAAAGGTGGCGGAGCAAGAGGGTCGTGGCAAACTTAAGATCTTCCTGGGTGCGGCACCGGGTGTAGGCAAGACGTATGCAATGCTGCTGGCCGCGCAGCGCTTACAGGGCGAAGGCCTCGACGTCGCAATCGGCCTGGTAGAAACACACGGTCGGTCCGAGACCGCAGCCCTTTTAGACAAGCTCGACGTGCTCCCGCGCAAACCCGTTCCCTATCGCGGGCGCACGCTGATGGAGTTTGATGTCGAGGCCGCAATCGCACGCCACCCTGAGCTGCTGATCGTCGACGAACTGGCTCATTCCAATCCTCCCGATAGTCGGCACCCTAAGCGATACCAGGATATCAAGGACGTCATAGACGCTGGGATCGACGTATGGACCGCCGTCAATATCCAGCACATGGAAAGTCTCTCCGACGTCGTCTCCCGGATCACCGGAGTGAAAGTCCGAGAAACGGTTCCCGACACGGTGGTCGAGAGTGCCGACGAAGTGGTCGTGGTCGACATCACGCCAGCTGAGCTGATCCAGCGTCTCAAGGAAGGCAAGGTCTATTTGCCCGAGAATGCGCGCCGGGCGATCGACAAGTTTTTTACGACGAGCAATCTGACAGCCTTGCGTGAGTTGGCGCTTCGTCGCACCGCCGATCAGGTCGATGACCAGATGATGGCGTTCCTGCGCCAGAATGCCATCGAAGGTCCATGGCCGACGGCCGAACGGCTTTTGGTCTGCGTCGGTGGCGATGAACTGTCGGCGACCGTGGTACGCGAGGCCGCGCGGCTCGCAACAGGGCTCAAAGCGAGCTGGGTTGCCGTGCATATTGCACACGCTGAAGGTCCCGAGCTTGATCCCGAAGTTGGCGCGCGCATCGATGCCACTATGCGACTGGCTGAGCGTCTAGGTGCGGAGACGGCTCATCTCGTCGCTACAGATTTACCATCCGAACTCCTGCGCTATGCCAAGCGAGAAAATATCACCCAGGTGCTCTGCGGCCGTTCGCGTGCCTCCTGGCTGCCACGGTTTTTTAGACGCTCCCTTTCCGATGAACTATTGAGCCGAGCCAGCGACATTGCCGTCCACATCGTGGCGGGCAAGACAGAGCCCCGCGC
>JANNRP010000432.1:0-17950 GCA_031401535.1 Hyphomicrobiaceae bacterium
ACCCTGCCGTTCGAAATTGCCGGTTACCGACTGCACTGCTCACTGCATCAACGGGACATCGTGTGAGGTTTTCATTCTGTGCGAGGTGAAATACCCATGCTCCAGTGCCCCATTGATGGGTCGGCGCTAGAGGTCGTTGCCAATGCACTACGCTGTGGCCAAGGGCATAGTTTCGACCGAGCGCGCGACGGCTATTTCAACCTACTCGTCGTACAGCACAAGGCATCGCGCGATCCTGGTGACAGTAAAGAAATGGTCGCCGCTCGCCATCGCATTCTCGATGCTGGACACTACGCGCGGATCGCTCAGCTAACAGCGCAAATTGCTGTCGGCATTGTCGACGCGAACAATCGGGAAGGCGGTCCATCCATTCTCGATGCTGGATGCGGCGAGGGCTACTACCTCGACACACTCTCAAGGGCGTTTCCAGTCCCTGTCCAATGCGCTGGCATCGATATTTCGAAATGGGCCATTCGTGCCGCGGCCAAACGCAACACCAACTGTTTCTGGGCCGTCGCGAGCAACCGCCATTTACCATTCGCGCCCGGCAGCATCGATCTGATCCTGTCGATGTTTGGCTTTCCGCTGTGGGATGCATTCGCGGCCATACAGCCGGACCAAGGCTTCGTCCTGTTGGTCGATCCTGGACCCGATCATCTGATCGAGCTGCGGTCGATCATCTACCCATCGATCAATCCGACGGAGCCGCCGTCACTTGCAGCAGCCCTCAGCGCCGGTTACCGATTGGAGAATGAGCAACGATTGCAGTTTGGAATCGAACTGACGAACGCAGCACAAATTGCCGACGTGCTGGCAATGACACCACACAATCACCGCGCCACCGCAGTCGGCCGCGAAGACTTGGCACTGCTCGATCGATTGGCTGTCACCGGCGATGTCGTGTTTCGCGTACTGCGGCGGGAAGGTCGTCAACCGTGAGCCCGCCACCCGCACTCGCCGTCCCTGAGAGCACGCGCCAGCATCATACGGCATACTCGCATAGCGTAGTCAGTTGACGTATATTCTCAAGCCGCTGTGCCCATCGCCCGATCGAATGATCCAATCAGCTTGCTCACGGCAGTGGCATCGAGATCGACCATCGGTGGCCGCATCCGGACCCAGGACGCATCGCACCTTTGATGCGCAATAAGCGCCTTGATCGCAGGCAGCACGGGATGGGCTATAATGGCCTCGACGACTGGGCGAATGCGCGCATCGTCGACGCCGTGCTTTGCGGCGCCAATCAGGATCTCAGGCGCGACGTTGGCAACGCCACAGATCGAACCCGACCCGCCCATACGGACCGCCTTTGCCAGATCGCGTTCGTCACCGACGAGGATCATCAGATCGCCATGGTCACGCAGCAGGCATTCCGTGTTCGACCAAGAGCCCGAACTGTCTTTCACACCAACGACTACACCCGGAAACGCGGTCTTCAATCGCCCAATCAGTTCAATCGAGAGCGGCATGCCGGTGACGCTCGGCAGGTGATAGGCGAACATATCGCGTGCCGCGCCACCGAGCCGGTCGAACAATTGGCCGAACCAACCGAAGATCGCATCGTCGCTAACGCCACGAAAGTAGAACGGTGGCGTCAGCAACAGGCCGCGCACGCCCGCATCGAACGCCATGGCGGCCTGAGCGGCGGCTTCTTCGACTGACGAGGCCACAACAGTCGACAGCAGTTGCGTGCGCGGGGCGATACCGGCATTGATCATCGCGTCGAAAACCTTGGCCCGCGAACCGAGCCCGACGGATGCGCCCTCGCCAGTCGTGCCGAACAGCGTGATGCTGTCGCAGCCCTTCGCAAGACGATCCGTGGCATGCTCAACCAATCGCGGAACGTCGATGTGGCCTGCCACATCGAACGGTGTTGAAATGGCGCAACTCAGTCCGAATCGGCTCGTGATGGTCACCGGCAAGTTCTCCTCTGGTTGGTCGATGCTGGGCTTGCCACCGCGACGCTGTCAACTCTAACATGATCGCGCATTGGGCAACCCTGGCACGCGTTGCCGCGGAGAAGCGAACATGGCTTTGGCAACGCGAAAACTTGGCCGTACCGGCCTCGACGTCACCGTCATGGGATTTGGCGGTGCTCCGCTCGGCGATCTGTTCACACGCCTCGACGACGCGACTGCCCTGGCAACAGTCGAGGCTGCGGTGGAGGCGGGTATCACGCATTTCGACGCTGCACCGCTTTACGGCCACGGCATCGCCGAACATCGGTTCGGAACCATATTGCGGCGATTGCAGTCCGGCAGCTTCACGCTATCGACCAAAGTTGGCCGGATATTGGTCCCGGCGCCCGGCGGCCGCAACAATACGACCCGCTACGTCGGCGGCCTGTCGTTTAACGTCGAGCATGACTATGGCTATGATGCCACCATGCGTTCGCTCGAGCATTCCCTGATGCGCTTCGGGCTGCCCAAGGTCGACCTGCTGTTGATCCACGACGCCGATGCCTGGTCGCACGGACCCGAAGCTGGCGAACGGCGCTATCGCGAGGCAATGGGTGGCGCCTATCGGGCGCTGGAAAAACTGCGCGGTGAGGGCGTAATCAAAGGTATAGGCATAGGCCTCAACGATCCGATCTATGCGTCACGTTATCTGCAAGAAGGCAACTTCGATTGCATGCTGCTTGCCGGACGCTATTCGCTACTCGAACAACCGGCATTGACCGAGGTACTTCCGCTTGCCCACAAGCAGCAGGTGGGGGTGATGCTGGGCGGTGTGTTCAATTCTGGAATCCTGGCAACGGGCCCAGTCAGACACGCTAAGTATAATTACACCGACGCACCACCCGCGATCCTCGACAAAGTATCCCGCATCCAGCGCGTAACCGAGAGCCACGGCGTTTCGCTACCCTCCGCCGCGATGCACTTTTGCCTTGGTCATCCGGCGGTGGCAACACTCGTGCTGGGGGCGGTGACGCCGGATGAAGTCAGGCGCAACGTAGCGGCACTCGCGCAAAAAATACCGGCCGCGTTGTGGGCCGACCTCAAAAGTGAAGGACTGCTCGACCAAGCCGCACCAACACCGGACTGAATGGTGGCGCTGCGCCTGAAAGGATGCAGCGCCTTCCTGATTATCGTCAATCGATCTTGGCACCGGCTGCCTTTGCCACTTTGCTCCACTTATCCATCTCGTCTCCGACGAACGTCTGCATATCGGCTGGGGTCATGCCACCAAGCACAAAACCAGTCGATATCAATCGCTCCTTGACCGTTGGCTGATTCAAAGCCTTGACGACTTCGCCGTGCAGCTTGCCGATAATCTCCTTTGGGGTACCGGCTGGCGCCGCAAGGCCGTTCCACGACACAGCAGCGAAGCCTGGAAAGCCTGCCTCGGCGACCGTCGGGGTATCTGGATACGACGGATTGCGTTCAAGGCTTGCTGATGCCAGTACCCGTAACTTCCCCGCCTTGATATGGGCAAGCGGGCCATCCTGATTGGTGAACATCATATGCACCTGCCCACCCATTACGTCGGTCATCGCCGGTGCGCCGCCCTTGTAGGGAATGTGATCGACTTTGAGATCGGCCGACATCTTCAGAAACTCCATCGCCATATGGCCGGAGGCACCGTTCCCGGCACTTGCGTAGTTGTATTTCCCTGGATTGGCTTTCACGAGATCAATGAATTCTTTGAACGTCTTAGCCGGAAAATCAGGATGCACAACAAGCACATTGGGTCCGCTTGTCATTTGCGTGATGTGCGCGAAGTCTTTCCGGCTATCGTAGGGCATGGTCGCATAGAGCCCGTGATTAATGGCGTTTGAACCCACGCCGGTCGCAAGCAGCGTGTAGCCGTCCGGTGATGCCTTTGCGACGCCACCCGATCCAATATTGCCGTTGGCGCCCGCCTTGTTCTCAACGATGACGGGTTGGCCCAGCGATTTCGACAATTCGGCAGCGATCAGCCGCGTTGTAACGTCGGTGGTGCCGCCCGGCGGAAACGGCACGACGATAGTGATCGGTTTAGACGGGTAAGCCTGCGCGTAAGCCGACAGGCTCGGTAGTGCTGCCGCCATCAAACTCGTTGCCGCTGCCGTGTAAATCGTGCGGCGCGTCACGCGTGTCATAGACATTTGAATCTCCCTGGCTTTTCTAGTTCTCGATTAGTTTTTAAAGTACGTCGGATGCTTCTCCCGCAGCGCCGCACTGAACGCCAACGAGCGGGACAGGTGATCGCGAAGTGCGGCTTGTGCCTTGACCGTGTCGCCGGCTGCGATTGCCTTCACAATCAATCCATGTTCGCGGATGATTTGCTGCATCTTACCCCCCATCGGCAGGTTCAATCGCCGGATCCGATCTATATGACCGCTGCGCTGACGCACCAGACCGAACAAGTCCGGAGCACCTGCGCCTTCATACAACTGACGATGGAAGTTACGATCCAATTCCGCAAATCCGGCGATATCAAGCCGTTCGGCTGCCAACCTCTGCTGCTCGATACCGGCACGTAGCTCGGGAATGAAATCCTTGTCAGGCGCAGCGCACAAGATCCGCACCGCTTCCTGCTCCACGGCACGCCGCAGGAACTGAGTCTGCCGCGCCTTGGCCACGTCGATCAGGCTGACCCGCGTAGCGCTTTGTGGGACTATGTCGACCAGTTCTTCGTCTCCAAGCCGCGTCAACGCATCGCGAATGGGCGTGGAACTCAAGCCAAAGCTTGCCTGCAAGGACTGGCGATTGATTACCGCTCCCGGCTCCAACTCAAGCGATAAGATCATCTCGCGCAAATGCTCAAACACTTGCATCGCGGCTTGCCGCGACGGATCCATCCCATGAATTTGCGTCAAGGCAATAATGGCCATGGCAGCTCTACAGCAGGGTCGGCGCGGAACGGTAGCAGGTATCCTGCCTGTGAGCACTCAAAGCACTAATGCATTACATTGTCAAATTAATGCATCACTATTTGACAGAGATCATTTGAGCCATTACGACGACAGACAGGTGCAAAACGCCACAAGGCGTGGCAGTCTACCAGCCACCAACCATGATCGTCCGCTTTAAGGACGACGCCGGGGGAAACGTCGCAAGTCTAGAGGCGGTCACATGCCGAGCAGGATTACCAATCCCAAGGATTTTTGGGCGGGCTTGATTTACATCGGTTTCGGGGTCCTCGCCCTGTGGATTGGTGCGGACTACAAGTTTGGCACGGCCGGCCGGATGGGCCCCGGCTACTTCCCAAAAGTATTGGCCTGCCTTCTCATCGGGTTCGGCACGGCATCATTTGTCCGCAGCTTTTTCGTACACGGCGAGGCGATCCAGGGGATCGCTTGGAAGCCCCTGCTTTTTCTGTTGGCCGCCTGCGCACTGTTTGGGATTTTGCTCGCACCGGTCGGCCTTGTCGGTGCGTTGCTCGCGTTGTGCCTCGTAAGCGCCGCAGCCAGCCGTCAGTTCGCGTTCGACTGGAAAGCCCTCGCAGGTCTCGTCGTGCTTATCTCGTTCTGTGCGCTGGTTTTCGTCAAAGGTCTGGGTGTACCGATGCCTTTGCTCGGCAGCTGGATTGCACCGTTGTTCGAAGGCGCGACGGCCGTCCGTCGCTGACCATCCATTCAAACATCAGCCGTTGGAGTGTCTGCCTATGCTGAACCGCCCTCTTGCACTCACGCTATCGACCATTCTTATGCCGCTTATCCTGTTCTCAAACGCCATCGCGCAGGACTATCCCACCAAGGCGATCACACTGGTCGTACCGTTTGCCCCAGGCGGCAGTTCGGATTTTATTTCTCGTCTGGTCGGCCAGAAACTTTCAGAGAACCTCAAGCAACCCGTCGTCGTCGAGAACAAGCCGGGCGGCGCCGGTGTCATCGCGATGCAGGCGGTCGCCCGTGCGGCGCCTGACGGGTACACCCTAATCCTCGGACACATCGGCACGCTCGCCGTTAACCCGTCGATGTTCGACAAGCTGGCCTATGATCCGGTGAAGGAGTTCCAGCCGGTATCGCTGTTGGCATTGGTGCCGAGTGTGATCGCAGCTCACCCAAACCTGCCCGTAAAAAATATCCAGGAACTTATCGCGCTCGTCAAAAGCAAGCCCGGCACGATCAACTATGGCACTGCTGGCAATGGCAGTGCAGGGCATCTGGCGATGGAGTATTTCAAGCAAGCCGTAGGGCTCAATCTCGACAGCATGACCCACATTCCCTACCGCGGCACGGGACCAATGCTGACAGACCTGCTGGCCGGTCAGACCCAGTTGACATTTACTGGCGCCACGCCTGTCATGCCGCATATCAAAGCTGGCAAGTTACGACTGATCGGCATCGGCAGCGTCAAGCGTCTTGACGCTGCGCCCGAGGTCACGACCGTCGCTGAAGCTGGATTCCCCGGTTTCGAGACCGCGCAATGGTACGGCATCCTTGCACCGGCCGGTATTCCCGCACCGGTTCTGCAAAAGCTTTCCAAGGAGTTCAACACGATCCTGGCGCAGCCGGAGGTCGTTGCCCGCTTGCGGGCGGACGGCGCGGACCCCGTCGGCTCGACGCCACAGGAATTCGCAACCTTCATCGCCAAGGAAGCCGAACGCTGGGGCAAAGTCGTCAAAACGGCCGGTATCAAGCCGGATTAATGCCAGCACGCGCTGCGAGGAATTTGCCTGATCTGACCACCAAACGTTGCCTGTACTGAGATTGGACACCATGGACATCTTCGCCAACCTCTGGCTTGGCCTCACGGTCGCAGGCACGCCGATAAATCTTGGCTGGTGCCTGGTGGGCGTTTTCCTTGGTACGGCTATTGGTGTGCTGCCCGGGCTCGGACCTGCAGCCACCATCGCCATGCTGCTGCCGGCGACGTTCGGGTTGCCCCCAGTGTCGGCGCTGATCATGCTGGCCGGCATTTTTTATGGCGCGCAATACGGTGGTTCGACGACCGCGATCCTTGTCAACCTGCCGGGCGAGACGTCGTCCGTTGTAACAGCGCTCGACGGCTACCAGATGGCGCGACAAGGCAAGGCCGGACGAGCGCTGGCAACGGCTGCAGTCGCGTCATTCTTCGCAGGTACGGTATGTACACTGTTAATCGCACTATTCGCCCCGCCGCTGGCCGAGGTCGCGCTGAAGTTCGGCCCCGCCGAATATTTCTCGCTGATGGTATTGGGCCTTGTTGCCTCGATCGTGCTCGCCAACGGTTCGATCCTGCATGCGCTCGGCATGATAGTGCTTGGTCTGCTGCTCGGTCTCGTCGGCACCGATGTAAACTCCGGCGCACAGCGCTACACGCTGGGTCTACCTGAGCTTACCGATGGCATCGGCTTCGTCATTGTTGCGATGGGCATGTTCGGTGTCGGCGAGATTATCGCCAATCTCGAGGGCGAGGGCACACGCGACGTATCGATCAAGAAGGTCACTGGTCTGATGCCGACGCGTGAAGACTGGGGCCGCATGGTGGCACCGATCTTACGTGGCACAGCGCTTGGCTCGGCACTTGGCATTCTACCGGGCGGGGGAGCGGCGCTGGCTTCATTCTCCTCCTATGCGCTTGAAAAGAAGGTGTCGAAGAACCGGCACGAGCTTGGCAAGGGCGCCATCGAAGGCGTCGCGGGTCCGGAAGCCGCCAACAATGCCGGCGCACAAATGTCGTTCATCCCGATGCTGACGCTCGGTATCCCATCGAACCCGGTTATGGCCTTGATGATCGGCGCCATGATCATCCAAGGCATCCAGCCGGGGCCCGCCGTGATGACGGAGCAGCCAGCACTATTCTGGGGGTTGATCGCCTCGATGTGGATTGGCAACGTGATGCTGCTGGTCCTCAACCTGCCATTGATTGGGCTGTGGGTGAAAATGATCTCGGTGCCCTATCATCTGCTCTATCCGATGATCCTGGTGTTTTGCGCCATCGGCGTGTTTTCCCTGTCGAACAACGTGTTCGACGTCTACCTGATGGTCCTCTTTGGCGGCCTGGGCTACGTCTTCAAGAAGCTCGACTGTGAACCGGCACCAATGCTGCTGGGCTTCATTCTGGGGCCGATGATGGAAGAATATTTGCGCCGCGCGCTACTAATTGCCAAGGGTGACGCCACGGTGCTTGTCACGCGCCCGATCAGCGCGGTGATGCTGACGCTCGCTGGCTGCTTGCTCGTTCTCGTGCTGCTACCAGCATTCGGTAAGACTCGTGAAGAAGCTTTCAAGGAGGGGTAGAACCCCTCGACGCACCGTAGCCTGGGAGGCGACACACCATGAAACTTGCATCGATCCTGAAGACGACCGCGGCCGTTTGCGCCGTAATGCTGGCAATGGGGCAGGCTTCGGCCCAGACGTATCCCACGAAGCCGATCAAGATCGTCGTTCCGGCAACGCCGGGCGGCGCCATCGATACCATCGCCCGCCTCGTCGGCGACAAACTCACCCAATCTCTGGGTCAGGCGGTCATAGTCGAAAACAAACCCGGCGCTGCGAATAATCTCGGCACAGACTTCGTCGCCAAGAGCGCGCCCGATGGCTACACGCTGGTGATCGTGGCATCGAGCCACGCGACCAACAAGCACATGTACAAGACGTTGCCTTACGATCCCATCAAGGATTTCGAACCGGTCGTCTACACACACGTCGTGCCGCTGCTGCTGGCCGTGCATCCCTCGGTGCCCGCCAAGACCGTGCCTGAACTGATCACGTGGATCAAAGCCAACCCCGACAAGGCGAACTACGCGTCAAGTGGCGCTGGCAGTTCGCTGCATATGGCAGCGGAGCTGTTCATGGCGATGAGTGGTACCAAAATGCTGCACGTGCCCTACAAGGGATCATCTGCCGCCCATCCCGACCTGATCGGTGGCCGCACGATGATGATCTTCGATACAATTACTGCGGTGCAAGGACACGTGAAATCCGGTGCGGTCCGCGGCCTCGCCGTAACCACGGCGTCACGGTCGAGCGCCTGGCCTGATCTGCCGACGATTTCCGAAGCGGCACTCAAGGGCTACGACGCCAGCACCTGGGGCGGAATTCTGGCGCCAGCCGGCACACCGAAGGATGTCGTTGCCAAGCTGAACACCGCGATCAATGCGGCGCTCCAAGCCGACGATGTGAAGGCAAAATTGATCGGCGCCGGCATCCAAATTCAGGGCGGCACGCCGGACCAGTTCGCGGCTGTTATCAAGGACGAGGTCAACAAGTGGGGCAAGGTCGTCAAGGACGCTGGCATTCAGCCCGAATGAAGCGATTACATACACACCCTGCGATCCAGTGAGCCGATATGACGACGCCCAAGAAGACTGCCGACCAACTACGAAGCGCCCGCTGGTTCGCGCCGGACGATTTCCGCTCGTTCGGTCATCGCAGCCGGATGAACCAGATGGGCTATGCCGCCGAAGAGTTTACCGGCAAGCCTGTAATCGCAATCATCAATACGTGGTCGGACTTTGCGCAATGCCACGCCCACTTCAAGACCCGCGTTGACGACGTCAAACGTGGCATCCTGCAGGCCGGTGGCTTCCCCGTTGAACTACCCGCGATTTCGCTCTCCGAGAGCACCGTGAAGCCGACCACAATGCTCTATCGCAATTTTCTCGCGATGGAGACTGAGGAACTGATCCGTTCGCAACCGGTCGACGGGGTCGTGTTGATGGGCGGCTGCGACAAGACCACGCCAGGGCTGATCCTCGGCGCGATCAGCGCTGGCGTACCGGCCATTTTTGTACCGGCCGGCCCCATGCTGCGCGGAAACTGGCACGGTAAGGTCTTGGGCTCTGGCTCCGACGCCTTCAAATACTGGGACGAGCGTCGCGCCGGGAACATCAGCCCCAAGGACTGGGGAGAGATGGAAGTGGGCATAGCGCGCAGTTATGGCGTATGCATGACCATGGGCACCGCTTCGACAATGACGGCGCTCGCCGACGTCATGGGGATGTGCCTCCCCGGCACGTCGTCGATCCCAGCTGCCGATGCCAACCACATCCGCATGTGCGCCGCCGCTGGCCGCCGCATCGTCGCCATGGTCTGGGAAGATCTGACGCCCAACAAAATCCTGTCCGAAGCCGCATTCCAGAATGCCATCATCGTCGCCATGGCAATGGGCTGCTCAACCAACGCCGTCATCCACGTGGTCGCCATGGCAAGGCGGGCTGGCCGCAGCATTGGCCTGGAAGACTTCGATGCGGCGAGCCGCAAAGTACCAGTGATCGCCAATATCCGCCCCTCTGGCGACAAGTACCTGATGGAAGATTTCTATTACGCAGGCGGCCTGTTGGGTTTGATGACGCGGCTCACCAGCATGCTCGACCTCAACCAAATCAATGCCTCAGGAGAGACCTGGGCGAAGAGCCTCGAGGGCGCCGCGATCTACAATGACGACGTGATCCGAACGCTCGACAACGCAATCTACAAGGAAGGCGCGCTCGCACTTCTCAAAGGTAACCTCGCGCCCGATGGCTGCGTCATCAAACCATCGGCCTGCGAGCTACGGCTCCTGAAGCACACCGGCCCGGCGCTGGTATTCGACGACTACGCGGCGCTCAAAGCCGACATCAACCGCGACGACCTCGACGTCACCGCTGACCATGTGCTCGTGCTGCGCAACGCTGGTCCGCAGGGTGGGCCCGGAATGCCGGAATGGGGGATGCTGCCGATACCGACAAAGCTCGTAAAAAAGGGCGTGCGCGACATGATCCGGATTTCCGATGCGCGCATGAGCGGCACCAGTTACGGCGCCTGTATTCTTCACGTCGCGCCGGAATCATACGTCGGCGGCCCCTTGGCACTAGTCAAAACCGGCGACATGATCACGGTTGATGTCGCCGCGCGATCGATCAACCTTGACGTTGCGGATGCCGAACTGGCCAAGCGGCGCGCAGCCCTGCCGAAACCCGTCCCCCGCTATGAGCGGGGCTACGGCTGGATGTTCTCGCGCCACATCAAGCAAGCCAACGACGGCTGTGACTTCGACTTCCTGGAAACGACGTTCGGTGCCCCGGTACGCGAACCCGACATCAATTGATCAAGCTTTGCAAAGGACACGATCATGCCGCTTTCCCCCGCGACCCGCGACAAGCTCAAAACCGTCTCGACAGCCACGATTACCACTGCACTATTCAAGCGCGGCTTTCGCTCGCAGATGATCCAGAATGTGCAACCGTTGGATGCCTCGAAGCCAGTCATGGTCGGCGAGGCGTTTACGCTGCGCTACATCCCGGCACGTGAAGACCTCAATCCAATCACTGTGTTCCAGGATCGAAGCCACCCGCAACGCAAGGGCATCGAGGAATGCCCGGCTGGCGCCGTGTTTGTCATCGACAGTCGCAAGGACGCGAGGGCCGCATCCGCGGGCTCGATCCTGGTAACGCGGCTCATGAAGCGCGGTGTGGCTGGCATCGTCACCGACGGCGGATTTCGCGATGCTGTCGAGATAGCCAAGCTCGGCATCCCGTCGTTCCACCAACGCCCATCTGCACCAACCAACCTGACGCTGCATCAAGGCGTGGATACCAATGTGCCGATTGCCTGTGGTGATGCCCCAGTGTGGCCCGGCGATGTGATCGTGGGCGATGGTGACGGTTGCGTCGTCATTCCGGCACACCTCGCCGACGAGATCGCTAACGAGGCGGTGGAGATGACCGCATTCGAGGACTTTGTGACCGAGAAGGTCAACGAAGGCCGCTCGATCATCGGGCTATATCCCGCGACCGAGGAAAAAACGAAAATCGATTTTGCCGCATGGCGCAAGACGCACAAGCGTTGAGGCAAAGGAGTGATGCGATTGTTATCGATCTGCCTTGGGTGCCGAAGACCGGCCGTGCAACCAATCCTCGTAGGCTGGCCGTCTTAGTTCGATTGTATCACCTTGTCGGCAATAGAGATTGCCGTGCAGGCGGCCGATGGGGCGATAGCGCTCGCTATCGACATACAATGTGTCGGGGTCGATGAGATCGCGGCGCGCAATGACCCCAAGCACCTCGCCGATCAGTATTTCCCGGGTCGCTGAAAACGCCAGCGATACCGAAGCTCGGCATTCGAGTGCTATAGGCGCGGCGGCTATACTAGGTACCGGAACCAGCACACCAGGTCTTGTCTCAATGCCAAGCGCATCGATCTCGCTGGTCTCTGGTGGGAAATCGATCGCACAATCGCTCATCTTTGCCGCTAACGCTTCGTCTACCATGTTTACAACGAACGGACGCGAGGGCCGCAAATTGCGGGTCGTGTCCTTCGGCGATCCATCGGGCTTGTGCTGAAGCCCCAGCACGATCTGCCCCGGATCCTCCGAGAACGCATTGAAGAACGAGTAAGGCGCGGCATTGACGCGCCCTGCCTCGTCGAGGGATGTGATCAAGGCAATGGGACGCGGCACGACAATGCAACTCAATAGCTTATAGCGATCACGCGGGCCAAGTTTTGCAAAGTCAAACGTAATGTCTGGCACGCCGATCAGTCCTCTTTTGGCAGCGTCACGCCGGTCTGTGCCGTGATGCGGCCGTAATGCTCGATCCGGCGGTGACGCTTGAAATCGAAGATCGTTTCCTTGCCGAAGCGGGTCCGATCAAGATCACAGACGTGTACAACGACCTCGTCGGCCTCGGTGGTCGTTTCGGCAACGATATGCCCATCCGGGTCGACGATGACGCTACATCCGAACATCGGATGACCATCCTCGGACCCAGCCTTTGCGACGGCAACGACCCAGGTCGAGTTCTGGTAGGCACCAGCCTGCAGCGACAGCTTGTGATGGAAGATGCGCTGCGTCGGCCCTTCGGTTGCATTCTGCGAATTGACCGATGGCGTGTTGAAGCCAAGCGTGATCATCTCGACTCCCTGCAAGCCCATCACACGGTAGACTTCCGGCCAACGGCGATCATTGCAGATGCACATGCCGAAGATGCCGTCGAGAAATCGCCAGACCGGAAAGCCTAGGTCGCCCGGCTCAAAATAGCGCTTCTCGAGATGCTGATGGGTGCGCTGCGGATCGAGCTCACTATGCCCGGGCAAATGCACCTTGCGATACTTGGCTACAATCGTGCCTGTCTGATCTACCAACACCGATGTATTGAAATGATGCCCATCCGGTGTCAACTCGGCATAGCCAAATGTCATGGCCATGCCATGTTTTCGAGCGCGCGCAAACAACGGGGCTGTCGCAGCGTTCGGCAGTTCACGCTCGAACCAGACATCCGCGTCCGCAACCGGCGCGTAGTGCCAGCGCGGGAAGAAGGTCGTCAACGCCAACTCGGGATAGACGATGAATTCAGCGCCTTTTGCCTTGGCCTCGTCCATCATCGCGATCATTCGGACGACGACCGCCTCGCGGCTGTCCGCTTTCTGGATCGGGCCAAGCTGGCCAATCGCTACTGTTACGGTGCGCATTCTATCGATCTCCAATCACGATAACGTACGTTAAACGTCAACTTCCCAATCGATGTTCAAGCCGGCTGACAAGCCTGACCAAAGGCCAAAGTAGAACGAGATAGATCAACGCCGCCAGCATGATGGGTGACGCATTGTAGGTCACCGATCGCGCCATTTCCGCCGAATACAGTAGTTCTTGGAATGACACCACCGACGCCAACGCGGTCAGTTTTACGACCTCGAGCGTGTTCGACGCCAAGTCGGGCAGCACGTTACGCACCGCTTGGGGCAGGACCACATGAGCAAATGTTTGCAGCTGCGACAAACCGGTGGAACGCGCGGCGTTCCATTGTCCCTGCCCTACGCTCTCGATGCCAGCGCGCAGTATCTCGCCGTAAAAGCTCGATGTATTCAGGAAGAACGCGATCGCAACGGCCGTGAATGGCGATAGCTTGATGCCCGCGAACGGCAGCGCTGAGTAGATCAGGATCAGCACGACCAACGGTGGCACGGCACGGAACAAGTCTACGTAGATGGCGACCACCACGCGCGCCAGACGGGATTTCCCGGTGCCGAGTAGCGCGACACCCAGACCACCGGCAAATCCCAGCGGAATGACGACGGCGCAGAGCAGTAGCGTAAAGCCCAGGCCACGCATCATCAGCGGTAAGGCCGCACGCATGATTTCGATATTGAAAAATTGTTGGATCAGGGCGTCCATGGATCACGCCCGCTTCCAGGCAAAGCGTGTTTCGATCCAACGGCCCAGCACCACGATCGGCAAGAACAGGATGAGGTAGGCGATGGCGCCCAACATCAGCGGTGTTGCGTTGCCTGAAAAGGAAACAGCGGTTGTCGCCTGATTGAGTATCTCCGGCACGCCGATGACCGTGCCAAGCGCTGTATTCTTGATAATGGCTATGGTGCGGTTCGTCAGCGGTGGGATTGTCAGGCGGATAGCTTGAGGCAATATGACGTAAATGAGTGCCGCCATGAACCCGAGACCGGTGGACCGCGCCGCCTGCCACTGTCCACTTGGCACCGATGTGATACCGGCCCAGAAAATCTCTTCGGCAAACGCCGCAAGCACCAACGTCAAAACAATCCATATCACAAAGAAACCAGAGAGCGTGACGCCGACATTCGGCAACCCGAAATAGGCCAGAAGCACAAGCACCAAGGGTGGCAGGGCACGGAAGATGTCGGCAAATCCGATGATGGGCCACGTCAGGATACGAAATTTCAGGCTACGCAGAACAGCGAGTGTCAGTCCGAGTGCTAGCCCTGCAAACACGACTGCGATCGCGATCTGAAGCGTTTTTGCCATGCCATTCAGGATGTCCGGCGTGTACCGCACAATGAGCTCTGGCTTGAAAAACGTATCGAGAAATGGTGAGCCTGTCGCCATGCCTCAGGCTCCGACGCGCGTAAGGAATTCCCGGGTGCGAGGTTCACGTGCGGCCCCAAACATTTCCGACGGTGGTCCCTGCTCCACAATTCGGCCTGCCTCCATGAAGACGATCCGGTCGGCAGCCTCTTGTGCGAACCGCATCTCGTGGCTGACCACGATCATGGTCATGCCGCCACGCTTGAGCGCGCGCATAGCCTCGAGCACCGAGCCGACCAGCTCTGGATCCAGCGCGGATGTCGGCTCATCGAACAGCACGATCTTCGGTTGCAGGGCGAGCGCACGGGCAATTCCGACACGCTGCTGTTGACCACCTGACAACTCGTTGGGATAGCTCTGCGCCTTCTCGGCAAGTCCCACACGCTGCAAGGCATCCATACCGATGGCGTCAGACTCGGCACGGCTTTTTCGAAGAACCTTCCTCAAAGCCAGCGTGACATTGCCGAGGGAAGTCATGTGCGGATAAAGATTGAACGCTTGAAAGACCATCCCAACACTCTGGCGAAGCGCGTTGAGATCGGCACCACTGGCAGTCACGTCTTGGCCGTCAAAAAAAATCTGACCACCGTCTGGATCTTCGAGCCTGTTGCAGCAGCGCAGCAGCGTCGACTTGCCTGAGCCCGACGGACCAACGACGAATACCAGTTCCTGCGGCGCCACCGACAGATCGATGCCCTTCAGCACCTCATTGGCACCAAAGCGCTTTCGCAAACCGCGCACATCAAGGAGTGGCGGTAACAGCGTCATCGATGCTCGCGACGCCGGTCGCACGTCCAGGTTCCAGCCACCATCAACATTTCGGCTCACGCGGCGTGTCGTCATAGCCGGGCATGCCGGGCACACCCGAGCCTGGAAAAATCGTCACCGCAGCGGAACTAGCCGCTGGCTTGATGCCAAACCATTTCTCATGAATTGTGGACATTGTGCCATCCTTCTTGATGCACTCTATGGCGTTGTCGATCTCGGCGCGCAACGCGGTCTGGTCCTTGCGCAGCGGCGCCGCCCAGACGAGACCAGTCGAATGCAGGTAGGACAATTCGAGCTGAGGATTGACCTTCGCCGCATACGCACCGACTGTGTTGCCCGTAATATTGGCTGCGGCTCTGCCCGATAGGACGGCTTGCACCGCATCGGACTGGGTGCCGAAACTCTCGACCGTCCAACCAATCGACGCTTCGAGTCCGCGCGCCCAACTGTCATAGGCCGAACCCTTATTGACGGTCACGACCTTGCCCTTCAACTGCTCAAGTTTCTCAATCTTCTCGCCACCCTTTTTAATGAGAAATTGAAAATCGGTATTGAGATAGCCTTCTGTGAATAGCAGGCTCTCCGCGCGCTCCTTGGTCACGGTGACTGGGGCTGCGACAAAATCCAGCGAGCCCGCCTGCAACGCCGGCAAGATGCCAGAGAATTGCGTGGCCTGGATTTCGACCGGCCGCTTCATGCGCTTACCGATCTCCTTGGCGAGGTCAACGTTGAAGCCTTGCACACCGCCCGACATATCGGGGAAGGCATGGGGCGCAAAAGTGCCATCGACGGCCGTCTTCAAGGGCTGTTGCGCCAGCGCTGCAGCACTCGCCAAGGCAACGGCCGCCACTGCAATCATCAATCGCTTCATGGGTAGTCCCCTCGATGTCTCAGGAAGATTTTATCAGGATAGGCAGACTTCGGTCGCACAGGAAAGGGCTTAACCTTGCCCAGACCCTGGGCAACATGCCTGTTCCTTGCTCAACGGCCTCAGACATGCGTTTTGGCCAGCATGCAGTGGATGCCCTTTGAGCCGTTGACGGTTTGAGTGACACGAAGGTCTGCTGCGAGCGAGCACAATGTATAGGCGTCTTCCTTGGACAATCCGGCTTTCTCGCCAATCAGCCGGATCATGTCACGCAAGGCCATTTCCACGCAGCGATCAAGATCGGGATCCATCCCCATCGTGATATAGTGGGTCGGCGTTTCGGCGCGCGGATAGGTAAATGTTAGGTCACGGCGCAGAATAAACTCGAATGTGCCCTGCAATGCCGTTTCGATCGCCGTGACGCATACTTCGCCATCGCCCTGTGCCGCGTGCCCATCGCCGCACGAGAACAGCCCGCCATCGACGAACACGGGCAGGAACAGCGTTGCTCCTGGCGTCAGTTCCTTGTTGTCGAGGTTGCCGCCAAAACTACGCGGTATCAGCGAGGTCAGTCGCCCCCAGGCTGGCGGCGGCGCCGTGCCCATCACCCCGAAGAAGGGTTGCAGAGCAAGTGACTTGCCCCACGGCAGCCGGGCCGTGTTGGCATTGCGATCAAGCGGAATGTGCAGCAGGCGGAACTCGTGAAAATCGTCCTGAAGCGTACCCGCCAACGGCTTGATGATGTTGTAGCCCCAATCCTGACGCAGTTGCACGTCCGCGATGCGTACCTCGATCACGTGGCCTGGCTCGGCGCCCTCGATCGCAATGGGACCGGTCAGGATATGCCCCGGCAGCGTCTTTTGCGCATTGGCATGGACATCAGTGATCTCGGGCGGTGTGGAGAAACCTGCATCGGGCTTCGGGTGCACCTCGGGCGGACCGGTCACGGTATCGATCGTAACCGTGTCGCCGCTTGCGATCGACAGCACCGGCTTGAGTGTCGCGTCGAAGAAGCCCCAATGGCAAGTCTTTCCGCTGGCTGTCAGGTGATGGTGCATGGTGGATTGCCCGAGGCTGCTGCGAATACCGTCACTGAGTCAAAACGATCTTGCCGAAGTGGGCATTGGCCTTCATATGCGCCAACGCAGCCTTGGCTTCATCGAGCGGGAAGGTTCGGTCGATCGGAAGCGCCAGTTTTGCAGCATCGATCGCATCCCCTAGGTCGGCCCGCATCCGCCGGTTGATGTCGCGCACATCGTCCACCGTGCGGGTCCGGAACGTGACGCCGATGTAGTCGATCCGCTTCATGGCGTGAAGGTCGAAGTCAAACTCGCCCTTGAACCCTCCCAAACGTCCGACATTGACGATACGGCCACGCACGGCGGCGGCCTTCATGTTGGCATTGGCAACTCCGGCCGAAATCTGATCGATAATCAGATCGACACCCTTGCCGCCGGTCGCAACGATGACCTTGTCAGCCCAGTCGGGATCGCTCGAATCCACGACCAGATCGGCGCCGAATTCCTTGAGGCGCTCACGCCGACCGGCATTGGTCGACGTACCAATCACAATCTTTGCACCCATGTGCTTTGCAATCTGCAGCCCCATAATGCCGACGCCGGAACTGGCGCCTTGGATCAGCACG
>JANNRP010000433.1:0-1738 GCA_031401535.1 Hyphomicrobiaceae bacterium
TTTTGAAGTTTGCGCTGCTTGACCGTACGTCGTCGAGAGGTGACATGAAAAAATCTGTTTGATGGGCTATGCATAAAACGTGGGTCAGTTAAGGCGAGGTCGGACGCATGATCAACGTGACGTTCCTACAGGAACTGATGAACACGGTCGCCGAGCAAGGCCGCCAGTTGCTGCCCTGGCCACTACGTGGCAATGGTGCCGACGAGAATATCGAGACGCTGGCCGCAGCCTTGGTGTCGAGCCGTGGCGAAGCATCGGGCGTGGTGCTGGCGCACGAACTGCTGCAGCGCTATCGCAGCCTCGAACTTGAAGACAAGCGCACGTTCTTCCGGTTTCTCGCCGATCAGATGCAGCCCGATCGGGCGGCTGCAAAGGCCGCTGCATCAGCCTTTGCCAAGGATCCGACGGATGCCAACCTCAGCCACCTTCAGGCAGCGGTGGAGAGCCCGCGGCAAGAGTTTTTCAGACGATTAAACCTGGCACCCGGCGCAACCGCCGAAATTGTTGCCATGCGGCGCGATTTACTGCGCCAACCCAAAGGCGATGCCACCCTGCAAGAGGCGCTGGGCCAAGTTGATACTGATCTGAAGCATTTGCTCTATTCCTGGTTCAACCGCGGCTTTCTCGTGCTGCGTCGGATCGACTGGCAAACCCCGGCGTCGATCCTGGACAAGATTATCGCCTACGAGGCAGTGCACGAAATTCAGGGTTGGGACGATCTGCGCCGCAGACTAGATCCTGCGGACCGCCGCTGCTTCGCGTTCTTTCATCCTTCGCTGGTCGATGAGCCGCTGATCTTTGTCGAAGTAGCGCTCATGAGCGAAACACCCGATGGGATTTCTGATGTGCTACTGGAGCAACGCAAGACCCAGCCGACCGCACCGACTACGGCCGTTTTCTATTCGATCTCGAACTGTCAGGAAGGCTTGAAGGGCATCTCATTCGGCAATTTCCTGATCAAACAGGTGGCCGAGGAACTAGCCAAGGAGCATCCTTCCCTCAAGACATTCGTGACGCTATCGCCGGTGCCGCATTTTGCCCGCTGGCTCGATCGTATGCGCGCGGACGCGACAGCCGGGGTCGTGACGCCGGCTGATCGCGCGGTGTTAGCCAGTCTCAATGACCCAGGCTGGACCGACGACGTCAAATCCGACAGCGCCCTGAAGCCAACGCTGCTGGCGCTGGCAGCGCATTACTTCCTCAGCGCAAAGTCTTCGGACAATCGCCCGATCGACCCTGTGGCACGGTTCCACCTCGGCAATGGTGCGCGGCTCGAACGGATCAACTGGCTGGGCGATGCATCAGCAAAGGGACTAGCGGAGGCGCACGGCCTGATGGTCAATTACCGCTATGATCTGAAGGACATCGAAACCAATCACGAGGGCTATGCCAACGATGGAACAATTGCTTCGTCTAAGGCGGTGAAGGTCTTGTTGCGGCGCGAGGACAAGGCGCGCGTGGCCGCACCACCCGACACTAAGCGGCTCGGTGCACCTGCGCGCAAAAGTACCGTCGTCATGTCGGGTAGCGACGAGTGAATGCGCAACAGCCGCCACGGAGTTGATTGCCTCCGGCAGCGCTTGTCTCAGTGTCGCTAAAATGCACTATAGCGACATAGGTTTGACCAACACGGACAAAGGTCGAGAGTGTCTCCATGCGTTATGATGAACAGGATCGCGAGAGCAAGAACGTCGAGGATCGCCGTGGCCAAGGCGGCGGGATGTTCGGTGGCAGCCGC
>JANNRP010000434.1:0-1707 GCA_031401535.1 Hyphomicrobiaceae bacterium
CATCTCGAGCGCCACACGCGAGACCGTGTGGCGCAGTCCTATCTCGACATTCTTGGCCATGCCCAACGAACTCGCACTGCACCGGGCACCGCGCGAGCTGCGTGACCGTCGGCCGGCGCAGTTGCTGGCGCAGTTGCCGACCGACGTCGCCGCGCCCACCGCTGCGCTGTCGTCGTCGCGCGAGCGGGCGCGCCGTCGCTTCGTGCTGGCGGTCTTTGTGGTTTACCTGCTGGTGATCTTCGAAGGCTCGCTGCGCAAGTACGTGGCGCCGCAACTTGGGCAGTACATCTTCTTCATCCGCGACCCCTTCGTTGTCTATGCCCTGGCCGTTGCCGCCGCGCATGGCTTGTGGCCGCGCAACCATGCCTTTCTGAACCTGAGCCTGTTGATGGGCGCCGTGGGGGTGATGCTGTTCGTGGTGCAGTGCGTGATCTTCGGGCTGGACACGACGCGGTTGATCCTGGGCGTTTACGGCTGGCGCGCTTACTTTCTGTACGTGCCCCTCGCCTTCCTGATCGGGGCGAACTTCAGCGCAGAGGATTTGACGCGCTTCACGCGGTTGACGCTGGTCCTCGCCATCCCCATCGCAGGGCTGGTGTTCTTGCAGTTCTTTTCGCCACCCAATTCACCCATCAACGTGGGCGTAGCCGAGGAGCGCGAGCTTCAATTTCAGAGCGTCGGAGTGACTGCGGAGCGCATTCGCACGACCGGACCCTTCACATCCAATCAGGGTCAGGGGCAGTTCACAGCGCTGGCCTTCGCGCTCGTGATGTCGGCTGCGTTTGCGGCTCAGCGAACCATCGGGATACCGCTTCTTTTGGCATCGGGTGCGGCAACACTGACTTGCCTGGCACTGAGCAACAGCCGTGGTGTGATGTTGAGCTGTGGGCTTGTCGTACTGTTCGCGACCGGCCTGGCGTTCAACGGCCGCAGTGCTGCGCTAAAAGCCAAGGCCCTGATCATTCCGACAGTTGTGCTGGGCTTCGCGATCGCGCTGTTCCCGATTGCCTTTCCCGAGGGGTACGAGTCCTTCACGAGCCGATGGAACAGCGCCGCAGCGTCAGAGGCTGCAGTTGGGGGCGTGTTTGGGCGATCCGTCCTCGGCCTGTTCATATTCATTGACATCCTCGACGTTGTTCCGCCCTTAGGCTTCGGCCTGGGTTATGGCGGCAACGCGAGTCTGATCCTTGGTGCTGTGGTCGATGGTGTGAAGCCGGGGCTGCTCGCAGAGGTCGACTACTCGCGCCACATTGTCGATCTGGGTCCCTTGTTCGGCGTCGGCTACATCGCGTTCCGCCTGGTTCTGCTGGCTTGGTTGGCGCGCCGCGTGCTCATCGCAACGCGAGTTAGTCCCAATGCACTGCCGATGCTCTTGTTTGCGTATGTCGGTATGCAGATTTTGATTGGACAGATCACCGGGCACGGCTCGATCAATGGCTTCGCATGGATTGCATCGGGCCTCTGCATTGCCGCTGCACGCGATTCCCTTTCAGCGCGAACGTCCACCGTCGGCGCGCGCAAACGGCCCAACTTAGCAAAAAGAGCCTCATGAACGAAACCATCATGGTCACCGGCGGTGCCGGCTTCCTCGGCTCCCATCTTTGTGATCGCCTCGTCAAAGACCGGCGCGACGTGCTGTGCGTGGACAACCTGTTCACCGGCAGCCGCCAGAACATTCGGCACCTGCTGGCCTCGGAGTACTTCGAG
>JANNRP010000435.1:0-1833 GCA_031401535.1 Hyphomicrobiaceae bacterium
GTCAAGTCGCCGCGATAGGTGCGGTTTTGGTCAAATCTATGTCGGCTTCATTTTGCCGCCATTGTTGGACAACAACATCGGGTCCGCGTGCGATTGTCTGCGTTGAAAGCCTTGACTGCGGTCATCCTGGCACTTACACCCGTCCCGATATTGCTGCGGCTTACGGGCCAGCGGCGAAGAATCCGTGAAATCCATAGAGATGACGCGAAACTTGCGGCGCGCGCCGCGCTTGCGCAGCGCATAAGAGGAGTTGTTGATATGACGAGGCGTTGTGAACTGTCCGGAAAGTTGCCCATGTCAGGTAACCTCAGGAGCCACGCCGAAAATGCGACGCGGCGCACGTTTCGTCCGAACTTGTGCAACGTCACCTTGATCAGTGACGCACTTGGTGGCCGAAAGTTCCGCCTCAAGGTCAGCGCCCATGCGCTCAAGACCGTTGAGCACCGTGGCGGTCTCGACGCCTACCTGTTGAAGGCGCATGACGCCGAGCTGTCCGACCGCTGCATGAAGATCAAGCAGGACGTTGTGAAGGCGAAGGCCGAGAAAGCCGCAGCGTAACGCGTGACGGCGCCACATACTAATCCATAATTGCCACGCCTCGTGCGGACCGGTTTCGCGCGGGATGTAGTCGTGAGATGTCATCGACGCAGTGGCTGTTGAGCGGTCTGCGCACCAGCCTCATTCTTCAAAGTAAATTGAAGCAGCACGGTGCGCTGGATGAATGTGCTGAAATTATTGTCAGAGATCATCGTCAGAACCGTGTCGCCCTGGGCACTGCGGTGGACGCTCAGACCCTCGAGATTATCGATCTCATAATCCATGTCGGCTTCAAGCAGGATGTCACCCTCCATGGTCGCGCCGACCCGCACCTCCGACGACTGAAACCGGCGCAATCGTGCCTTGACGCCTTCGTACCAGCTACTCCACCGGAAGCGGCGCTCCAGTATGAGCAGGCTGCCGTCGGGCAGGCCTCGGCAGTCGGTCAGGTCGAAGCCGCCAATATTGCGAATGTCGAGTTGCGACCACGCTGCTTGGCCCGACGGCGCGCCCACGCTCTGCATCCAGCCGCGGTGCAGTTGACCACCACGTGCTGGATAGCGCTCTGACAATGCGATCACGGCACCCTTGTTCGGCCCACCGCGCAAAGAGCAGACAGACTCCA
This sequence comes from Hyphomicrobiaceae bacterium, assembly GCA_031401535.1. Taxonomy (GTDB): domain Bacteria; phylum Pseudomonadota; class Alphaproteobacteria; order Rhizobiales; family Hyphomicrobiaceae; genus JAKFWF01. The sequence goes on from JANNRP010000435.1 coordinate 1,163, forward strand.
AGGATTTGTTGGACGGTTGCCGCCGCATCTCAGGCGCTAACGTTAGGTACGCCGTTGGTGTGCCCAGCCCTTTTTCGGTGAGCGGAAACCGCCCGATGCGATGGTTCTGCTCGAAGGCAATCAGCACGTTACCTTTCGATAGCGTACCGTCGATCAGCACTAGGCCTTCGGCATCGCGATCCCTCTCTTTGACGAGCGGCGTGCCGCCTGTGCCAAGGATCGGCCCTATCCGTGCATTGCGCATACCTACAGGTTTGTTGCCGTCGTGGACGAGGTCTGCCGTCATCCAAACTCCGGCATCGGAAATCGCCAGAAGACTGCGGCCGTCTGCTGAAATCTCGAGGCCCGACCAGCCACCAAAACTGCGCGAGGGCGAGGTTAGGATAAGCCCGCCACGGAACTCGAGCCGATCAAACGACAGTCGTGCGGGGTCGGACTTGAAGAAATGGTCGATACGGCGGCTTTCGATCGTGATCGGCTCGACGGTCATTTCGGCGACATCGGGCTTCGAGTCCGCAAACGACGGCACGGCCACGACCATCAAGCCCAGCGTGGTGAGCGCAGTTCTGCCGTACTTATTGAGCCACAGGTTGAGCATCGTGCCTTTGTTCGCTCCACATCTGATATCGCTACCGCACTCATCCAAATAAACACGCAACCTTACGAACACG
>JANNRP010000436.1:0-7319 GCA_031401535.1 Hyphomicrobiaceae bacterium
CGTTCTGCCGGATCAGCGAGACGCTCGACAATATGCGGATTGTCTACCGCAATGTCGGCGAGACTGACGAGTTGATTGGGCTCTATCCGTATGCGCCGTTGCACGATATGCGCCGCGCCCTGCAGACGCTCGATCCGGGCAAGAACGGCAATGTTACACCAGAGATGCGCAAGCTCGCGCGCGATGCGATCCTGCAAAGTTTTTACGCTTTGCGGGAGAATTTCCTGGAAGAACTCGATCTCGAAGCACCGACCCACCCGCTGCTGATAGCGAGCGGGCGTCGATTGAAAGTATCGGGAGCATTGGAGCGGGCGAAACGGGCCCAGGAGCGCCAGCGCCGCCTGCAGGATCGCACTCCGTCGCCGCGTCCCGACATCGATGCCATGCTGGAAGTCCAGCGGGCACGAGAAGGCGAGGTCGGACCGGTGACGGGGGGTGGGAGAAAGTGATGGGACTAGAATTTCTAAAGCAAACCGGCCTGTTTGAGAACTTCATTTGCGGCGTGGCGGGATTTGATGGCTCAGTCGACTGTGACGTGCCGCTTCGATATTGGGTTCCACCAGATCTTGGGGCCTCCCTTGCCGTGGCGAACAACGGCGCAACTGGAATCTGTCAAGATTTTACGAACGTCTTTGCCGAACCCGGCTATCAGTTAAAGCGTGGGTTTGGCACGCAGGCTATTAGCTGCGCCAAGATGTGAATTGGAATTTCAAGGAGCTTAGAACGCTGCACGTTCAGTTCTAGAAGTTCGCCAACGATCACGATCACGTTGGCGCGCAGGTAACGAGTGGGCAATGTCCGGCATCGATGCCTCACTACCCTTCAAGCCGCCGGTTGTTGCACCAATGCATCGATTGCGCTCAGCTCGGCGAATGCGGTATCGATCTTGTTGCGCATGGCGGAGAGGTATTCGAGCACTTCGGGCGGCATGCCGGCAACAGTCATCTGTGACGAGTCGTACTTGGCGCTAAGCCGTGCGTACGCCTTGCTGACGGCGTCCATACTGGCGGTCTTGCCGAGTTCCAGCACCGCGTGACAGCCGAGCTTCTCGACCGCCTTGGTGCGCCGCTCCAACTGATCGGCCTTGGGCAGGCCCGCTGGCTTCACCGAACGGATGGCGGTGCGGGCGTAAACCATCACACCGTTTTCCAGGCATTCCACCTCGATGAACGTATCCTCGACATTGAACACGTCCTTCAGGATTTTATCGCGTGGTACCATAACGACGGCGCGAACTTTGGTGCCGTCGGTCATGACAAGATCCACGGTTGCCGGATCGCTGTTCTGCTTCCGCCATGCGGTAAGGTCGCCCGCTGCCATTGTGTCGTGCCCGTGGATTGGTGTGCGTCCGTCGCGTTGACGATCATCTACCATTGGCGCGGTTAAGATCAGCTCAATCCGATGCTTTGTATTTTATGTATGTTATCTGGCTGGCGATGTGAAAATCGGCGCGGACTGTTGTGCAAGAGTCTGCTTGCGCACCTGCTGCGGCACTTCGAGGGCGGCAAACGCGGCATTTACGCGCCGCGCCATCGACGCCAGATAATCACTTGCCTCCAACGGCAATTCAGCGTTGTTGTAGCGGTCCGGGTGATAGACCTTGGCCAGTCGATGGTAGGCGGCTTTGATGTCCTCCCAGCCGGCCGAACGGTGCAGCCCCAGGATCGTGTGTGGGTCGAAGCCGTCCAAGTCTTTCAGCCGCAGGGTAAGGTTTGGTCCGCGGCCTGGGTTCAGCAACTTGACACTGCGAACACTCGACTTGGCGATGAAATGGCGTTCGCCGTCGAACGGCTCGAACTCCAGGAACGCGCCCGTTCCGTTCAGCACATCAACGATAGACCGGGACAACGGGATCGCGACGCGACCCTTGAGGACGCAGCCATCATCGAGTACGGCCTCAATGGCAACCGCCGACTGCTCAGGCACGTTGTCGATCTTGTTGCGTTCGAACATGGGCAGCACTCGCGTCTGGTTCGGAATGGGACAGGCCGGGAAGGCTCGCTGATCAATCGCAAGAACCGTGCACAGCTAGCCGCGGCCTTGGCGTTGTGCTAGGGACCGCGCCAATGATGCAGCGCAACAACCGAGCGGCTGCCGCCGAAGCCTCCCAAGGACTGAATATGCAACTCCGCAATATCGCGATCATCGCGCACGTCGACCATGGCAAAACGACTCTCATCGACGTGCTGCTGAAGCAGTCTGGATCGTTCCGCGACAACCAGAAGGTTGCCGAGCGCGCCATGGACTCGAACGATCTCGAGCGTGAGCGCGGCATCACGATTCTAGCCAAGTGCACCTCTCTCGTCTGGAAGGACACCCGCATCAACATTATCGATACGCCGGGTCACGCCGATTTTGGCGGCGAAGTCGAGCGTATCTTGAATATGGTAGACGGCGTTATCGTGCTCGTGGACGCGTCGGAAGGCCCGCTGCCGCAGACCAAGTTCGTGCTGTCCAAGGCTCTGAAGCGTGGTCTTCGTCCGATCGTCGCCATCAACAAGATTGACCGGCCGGACCAACGCTTCCAGGACGTTCTGAACGAGGTTTTCGATCTGATCGCCAACCTCGACGCGACCGACGAACAGCTTGATTTCCCAATTCTCTACGGCTCGGGCCGCGACGGCTGGATGGCGCTCACGCCGGAAGGTCCCAAGGAGGACATGGCGCCGTTGTTCGACCTTGTTCTGAAGCACGTGCCGGAGCCGACGGTTGAAGAAGGCCCCTTCCGCCTGCTCGCAACAACCTTGGAAGCCGATCCGTACCTTGGCCGTATTCTGACCGGGCGGATCACGTCCGGCTCGATTAAACCCGGCCAAACAATCAAGGCCATGACCCGCGAGGGCATTTTGATCGAAACGGCTCGCGTCACCAAGGTTCTAGCATTCCGCGGACTCGAGCGCACGGCCATCGACGAAGGCATGGCTGGCGACATCGTTGCCATCGCCGGCATCACCGAATCGACGGTTGCAGATACGCTCTGCGACCCATCGGTCGAAACCGCGATCTTCTCACAGCCGGTCGACCCGCCGACGCTGTCGATGACGTTTCGCATCAACGATGGCCCGTTCGCCGGCCGCGAGGGCGATAAGGTACAAAGCCGCGTGATCCGCGAGCGTCTGCTCAAGGAGGCCGAGCGCAACGTCGCGATCCGTATCACGGAGCGAACCGACAGCGATGCGTTCGATGTTGCTGGCCGCGGCGAATTGCAGCTTGGCATTCTGATCGAGACAATGCGCCGCGAGGGCTTCGAGCTTACCGTGTCGCGGCCCCAGGTCGTCATGAAGACGGACGAGGTGACCGGACAGAGGCTGGAGCCGATCGAGGAATGCATCATCGACGTTGACGAGCAGCATTCGGGCGTCGTTGTGCAGAAGTTGTCCGAGCGCAAAGGTGAGTTGCTGGAGATGCGGCCGTCGGGCGGCGGCCGTCAGCGACTGGTCTTCAACGTACCCACACGCGGCCTGATCGGCTATCAGGGCGAACTGCTAACCGACACGCGCGGCACGGCCGTGATGAACCGGCTGTTCCATGCCTACGCCCCGCACAAGGGTAATATCGAAGGCCGTCGCAATGGCGTGCTGCTGTCGAATGGCGACGGCGAGGCGACCACTTATGCGCTGTTCTATCTGCAGCCGCGTGGAGCATTGATGATCGACCCGCAGACCAAGGTCTACGGTGGCATGATCGTCGGCCAGCACACACGTGAAAATGACTTGGAGGTCAACGTCCGGGAAGGCAAGAAGCTGTCCAACGTTCGTGCCGCCGGCAAGGATGATGCGCTGCTGCTGACGCCGCCGATGAAGATGACGCTTGAGCGCGCCATGTCCTACATTCAGGACGACGAATTGGTGGAAATTACACCGCTGTCCATTCGGTTGCGCAAACGCTATCTCGACGCCAACGAGCGGAAGCGCCGGGAGCGCGCGCGCGAAGCCGACGTCGCGTGACAATTGAAGCGTGCCGATGCTGGTCAGACGACAAAAAAGGGCCTCCCTGTTGGGGGAAGGCCCTGTAGTTGACTGACAATGAAAGCGCAGGAGGCGCAAGCATCGCGCAACTACTGTACATCGTTTAGTATGAACGAGTGACGCTGATTTCCCAACTGAGCCAACCGGTATTGACACGACCCGACTGTAAAATTTTCATCAAATATTTACTTTGAAGCTGGCCGAAGCATCAGGTCTGAGCCAAATATAGGCGTCAAGTCCGTCCATTCCTGGGTAAGGAATATTCGATTTATTAGGGCGCAGCAGTTGCTTAAGCGACGTTGCCGGTGTGGTAGCACTGGGAGAAAGGCGATTCGTTGAGTATGCAGGCAGCGGTGGCTTCCAATCCGGGCAGGCAGAGTGACTTCCAAATCAGATCGAATGCCGAATTTGCCGTCTCCTGTCAGCACCTGGCCGACAGATCTCCAAGCAACGCCCGAGTACGATGCCGCGGCAGAGTTCGTCGCGAACGCGCAGGGCCATCTCTTCATTACAGGACGCGCTGGAACCGGCAAATCGACCCTGCTTCGCGCATTGCGCGAGCGCTTGACCGAACCGTGCGTGGTGCTAGCGCCAACAGGGCTAGCGGCGGTTACTGCTGGTGGCCAAACCATACATTCCTTCTTCGGATTTCCCCCGAAACTGATCCAGCCGGGCGATATCCGTCGCAGTCGAAACGGCGGCATCATGCGGCGCTTGAAGCTCGTGATCATCGACGAAGTGTCGATGGTCCGTTCGGATGTGATGGCGGCCATCGACCTGAGCTTACGGATCAATCGCGGTCGGCCCCGCGAGGCGTTCGGTGGGGTGCGGCTAGTGCTCTTCGGCGATTTGCACCAGCTCCCGCCGGTCGTGCAGCGCGGGGAGGAGGCTGAATATCTCGACACCGCCCACGGGGGTCCCTTTTTTTTCAGCGTTTCAGCGCTTTCGGAAGGGCCTGGCACGTCGCTATTGGAGCTTGGTCAGGTGTTCCGTCAGCGGGATCCGGCGTTGCTCAGCGTGCTCAATCATGTGCGCGAAGGCACCGCGGACGACGATGATCTGGCGATGCTCAATACCCGCGTTGCGCCGATCCGGACCCTGAAGGAAGGCGACCCTTACGTCATTCTCACGCCGACGAATGCAGCTGCACAGCGCATAAATGCGGCATTTCTCGACAGCCTAAAGGGCAATCCGGTGACGTTTCAAGCAAAGGTCACCGGCGAGTTTAACGGCAGCGCTCACCCAACTGACACGCTGCTGGTGCTGAAGCCTGGCGCCAAGGTGATCATGCTGCGCAACGACCCCGATGGCCGCTGGGTCAATGGTACGATCGGCCGGGTCGCGCGGTTGGATGATACCAGCGCCTTTGTCGAAATCGACGGCCGGGAACATGAGATCGAGGCGGTATCCTGGGAGAACCGGCGCTATGCGTTCGATACCGCCGCGGAGAAGATCGTCGAGACGATCGCCGGCACGTTCAAACAGCTGCCGCTGCGGCTGGCATGGGCGTTGACGATCCATAAAAGTCAGGGCTTGACGCTCGATAAGGTCTATATTGATCTGGGGCGTGGCACATTCGCCCACGGGCAGGCGTATGTGGCGCTGTCCCGTTGTCGTACGCTGGAAGGTCTGGCGTTGGCGCGACCGCTGAAACCCAGCGATATCATGTTCGACCCAGCCGCCATGGGCTATCGCGATATCTTTCATTCGCTCTAGATGATGCGATGCAATATAGCCGTTGCGACAAGCGCAAGAATAGTCGAGAAAAGCGATAGAATTGTTGAGAATTCAGGGTTTTCTCTAATTTTTGATCAATTTCGAAGGTATGCGACACCTTGTCATGTCGCACTGCAACATAAAATTGTTGCAACGCGAGAGATCCTGCACTATGTTGCTATTACTGAAGACGGCGATCGCGGTGGTGGCCAGTTTCAAAAGCAACGCCACCATTAGCCGAACCCAGTCAGTCCATATTCGAGATCGCCGCCAACTTGGCGGTAACCTGCACAGCAAAACCCCCAAGGAGCTCACCATGAACGTCAACGACCAGTTCGCCCGCCAGGCCCAGGATATGTTCAACGCCGCCAAGGATGCCCGCATCCCTGAGAACGTTCAGCACATGGCAGAAGAAGGCGTTGCCAAGTCGCGTGAAGCTTTCCAGAAGATCAACACCGTCACCAAAGACGGCGCCAAGGTTTTCGAAGGCGTGATGCTGACGGCACAGGCCGGCGCGAAGACCCTCGGCGAGAAGGTTTTGAACAACACCGTCGCCAACACCGAAGCTGCGTTCGACGCGGCTCAGGCGATCGCCCGCGCTCGTTCACTCCCAGAAGCTGCCAAGCTTCAGGCTGACTTCATGCAGCAGCAGTTCGCCATCGCTGGCGCCCAGACCAAGGAATTCTTCGAGCTCTCGACGAAGATCTATCGCCAGACGTTCGAGACCATGAACGCTGCCGCCACGAAGGGCTTCGAGCAGGTTAAGAAGTCGGCTTGATCGGCTGACTAATCCATTCGACATGATCGAGCCCGACGCACGCCAGTGCGCCGGGCTTTTTTTTATCGTGGCACGCATCAAGTTCCACGACCGTTATCAATAAATAATCTAGGCATACTTTTTTGCACAAGAAGCCTCTACCCAAGCGCGCTGCGATAGAGCAAACTCTGCTCATGCTTGGGTTCAGTGCTCATGTGCGTATTCGTCGGGGTAAGCTTTCGGATGCGAAAGCTCTGGCCACAGTGTTTCGCGAGTCATGGGAGTTAGCCTATCGAGGCATCATCCCGCATCTGCATCTTGAATCGATCATCCGGCGACGCAACGTCGAATGGTGGCGCAGCGCGGTCCGTACTGGGGATGCCCTATTCGTCCTGGAAGTTTCTGGCACGGTTGCGGGCTATGCCACCTGCGGAGCCGCCCGGGTCGCTGGTCGGCAGCAGGGCGAAATTTATGAAATCTACTTGTCGCCCTCGTATCAGGGTCTTGGTTTCGGCGAGCATCTGTTCGAAGCCTGTCGCAACGCGCTAGACCAGCGGCGACTCGATGGCTTGATCATCTGGGCATTGGCCGACAATGAAGCCGCTGTCGCCTTCTACTGGCGCCGAGGCGGAAGACCTGTGGCCAAGCGGTTCGACCGGATCGGCAAGTCACGATTGCCTAAGCTGGCGTTTACCTGGGGCTGAATATCCTCGGCGGCGCGCCACCCTATCAGCCCACTACAGCGGGCTCTTGCCTCGAGCGCCCAATACTTGCGGCCCCTTAGCACAGGTGAAACTGTCGGCGAGATGATCGGCTGCGGCACGGGCCATCGCCATCGCCTCAGGGTTGGCCTTTGCATCGATGTAGACCGCGTGACA
>JANNRP010000437.1:0-24676 GCA_031401535.1 Hyphomicrobiaceae bacterium
CGTTCTTGCCGAGCGCCAGATCGCCCAGATCGGTCGACGGACCGTCGGCGATGATGTCACCAGCCGACACCACATCACCGACGTCCACCAGCGGACGCTGGTTGATGCAGGTATTCTGGTTCGAGCGCTGGAACTTGCGCAGCCGGTAAATGTCGACGCCAGGCTTCGACGGATCGGTTTCTTGCGTCGCGCGGATCACGATACGCGTTGCGTCAACCTGGTCGATGATACCTGAACGGCGGGCCGCGATCGCAGCGCCCGAATCGCGCGCCACGACTTCTTCGATGCCGGTGCCGACCAGCGGCGCCTCGGCACGGATCAGCGGCACCGCTTGCCGCTGCATGTTGGAGCCCATCAGAGCGCGGTTAGCGTCATCGTTCTCAAGGAACGGAATGAGCGCTGCCGCGACCGACACGAGCTGCTTCGGCGACACGTCGATGTAATCGACCTTGTCGGCTGCGACCTGCAGCACGTCGCCCTGATACCTGCAGGTGACGAGATCGCCGATCAGCTTGTTCTTCGAATCGAGCTCGGCGTTAGCCTGGGCAACGTGGTGGCGCATTTCCTCCATCGCCGACAGATAGACGACCTCATCGGTCACCTTCATGTTGACGACTTTACGGTACGGGCTCTCGATGAAGCCGTACTTGTTCACACGCGCGAACGTTGCGAGTGAGTTGATCAGTCCAATGTTCGGGCCTTCCGGCGTTTCGATCGGGCAGATACGTCCGTAGTGTGTCGGATGCACGTCGCGGACTTCGAAGCCAGCGCGCTCGCGTGTCAGACCGCCAGGTCCAAGCGCCGACAGGCGGCGCTTGTGCGTGATCTCGGAGAGCGGGTTGGTCTGGTCCATGAACTGCGACAGCTGCGAGGAACCGAAGAATTCACGTACCGCTGCTGCCGCTGGCTTGGCGTTGATCAAATCCTGCGGCATCACCGTGTCGATATCGACCGACGACATGCGCTCCTTGATCGCGCGTTCCATGCGCAACAGGCCGACGCGGTATTGGTTCTCCATCAATTCGCCGACTGAACGCACACGGCGATTACCGAGATGATCGATGTCGTCGATTTCACCTCGACCGTCTCGCAAGCCGACCAGCGTCTTGACGACCTCGAGGATGTCCTCGGGTCGCAGAACCCGCATTGTGTCTTCGACTTGAAGATCGAGACGCATGTTCATCTTGACGCGACCGACCGCCGACAGGTCGTAGCGCTCGGCATCGAACAGCATGGTGTGGAACAGCTTCTCGGCCGCTTCGATGGTCGGCGGCTCGCCGGGACGCATGACCCGGTAGATATCCATCAGTGCTTCGGTGCGGTTGGCGTTCTTGTCGATGTTGAGCGTATTGCGAATGAAGGCTCCGACCGTCACGTGGTCGATATCGAGGATCGGGAAATCCTTGATCTTCTGATCCTTGATCTCAGCCAGTAGATCGGCATCGAGCTCATCGCCGGCTTCACCAAAAATCTGGCCCGTCGCCATATCGACGATATCTTCGGCGAGATAGCGACCAGCCAAGTCGTCCGACGAGACCAGCACTTCCTTGAGGCCATTGTCGGCCAGTTCACGCGCCTTGCGCGCCGAGATTTTCTCGCCGGCAACCGCCACCACTTCGCCAGACTTGGCGTCGATCAAATCAGCCAGGGGCGTCGAGCCACGTGTCTTCTCCGGGCTGTACGGCATCCGCCAGCCGCGCTTTGATTCCTTGATCGGGATCGACTTGTAGAACGTGCCCAGGATCTGTTCGTCGTCGAGGCCCAGTGCGTAAAGGAGCGTCGTGACGGGTAGTTTGCGCTTGCGATCGATGCGGACGTAGACCACATCCTTGGCGTCGAATTCGAAGTCGAGCCACGACCCGCGATAAGGGATGATGCGGGCCGCAAACAGCAGCTTGCCGGACGCATGGGTCTTGCCACGGTCATGGTCGAAGAACACGCCGGGCGAGCGGTGCATCTGGCTGACAATGACACGTTCCGTGCCGTTGATCACGAACGTGCCATTGAGCGTCATGAGCGGCATGTCGCCCATGTAAACGTCCTGCTCCTTGACGTCCTTGATCGACTTCGAGCCGGTTTCCTCGTTCACATCGAACACGATGAGGCGCAACTTGACCTTCAGCGGCGCCGAGTAGGTCATGTCGCGCTGCATGCACTCTTCGACATCGTACTTAGGCGGCTCGAAATCGTAGCGCACAAACTCCAGCGTGGCGCGGCCGGAGAAATCCGATATCGGATAGACTGACCGGAACACCGACTGCAGGCCGGTATCGGCGCGACCGCCAACCGGTTCCTTGACCATCAGGAAGTCATCGTATGAACTCTTCTGAACCTCGATGAGGTTTGGCATCTTGGCGACTTCGGTCTTGATGCCGAACTTCTTCCGGATGCGCTTGCGGCCTGTGAATGTCTCAGCCATGCCTGTCCGCTCCTTCATATGCTGGCCGAACCGGAGGGTGTGGACCCATCGTCCGTTACCAGATGCTTCACGTGCTCACTATTCGACGGCCCGCTGTCAGAACGGGCCGTCGAATAGCGAGTAAGTCCGCGAGACTTGGGTCGGGACGCGATGCGGCGTCCGTAACCCAAGCCTCACGGGCAATGTCGTTACTTCAGTTCGACCTTGGCGCCCTGATCTTCGAGCTGCTTCTTGAGCTTGGCGGCTTCGTCCTTCGACACGCCTTCCTTCACAGCCTTGCCGCCGGCCTCAACGAGGTCCTTGGCTTCCTTTAGGCCGAGACCCGTGATGGCGCGGACTTCCTTGATCACGTTGATCTTCTTTTCGCCGCCAGCGACAAGAATAACCGTGAACTCGGTCTGCTCTTCGACGACAGCCGCGGCAGCAGCCGGGCCAGCCGATACAGCAACAGCAGCAGCTGCAGAGACGCCCCATTTTTCTTCAAGCAGCTTGGCAAGTTCGGCGGCCTGCAGAACAGTCAGTTTTGAGAGATCGTCAACGATCTTGGTGAGATCGGTCATGGTTGATGTACCTTTCGGTTTGAACGGTTTGGTTTCAGATGGCACACGGAACCCTGTTGTCCCGGTACCGGTCATGGTCGGCGCTGGCGGCACGCTTTGCCGCCATCTTTGTTACCCTTGTGCCGCCTTGGCCTGAATGACACGTGCGAGCTTCGCGCCCGGCTCCATGATCGTGCGGGCGATCTTCGTCGCCGGTGCGTTCAGGAGGCCGATCAACTTGGCTCTCAGTTCATCCAGAGATGGCAGTTCGGCGAGTGCTTTCACAGTCGCGGGATTGAGGACAGTCGTGCCCATTGAGCCGCCGAGAATGACCAGCTTGTCATTCGTCTTGGCATATTGGACGGCGACCTTTGCCGCGGCGATCGGATCCTTAGAGTAGGCAACGCAAGTCTGCCCCTTGAAGAGATCGCTGATTGCCGCGCTGTCCGTGTCCCGGAGTGCAAGCTTCGCCAGCCGGTTCTTGGCCACGCGCACCGATCCACCAGCCGCTTTGACTTTGCGGCGGTAGTCGGTCATTTGCGCGACCGTCATACCGGCATAGTGGGCAACAACGACCACGCCCGTGTCCTTAAACACGTCGTGGAGCGCAGTCACGAGTTCTGCTTTCGCAGCTCTGTCCACTTATGCTCTCCTAGCTACGCGGCCGTTCACTCTTTTCACGATCAGCCGCGGGTTGCACCTTGCCGCTGCCCTGCCCCATTCACCCGTCAAGGTAGTTGGAGCAAATCAGCGGCGCTTAACCTGTCCGCCCGGTGGTCTTGAACCCAAGACCATCGAAGCGTGCCCGGAGAGGTTCAAACCGGTTAAGTGATCGCTCGTGAGAGCCATCGCTGCCGGATTGTCTCCCGTCTCATGCTGGCTCCCGCGTAGGGTCGGGAATTAAGTCCTTTCGGCGTTCGAACCGAAGGGGCACCTGCAGTCTCGGACAGGGTTGAGTTGAAAATCCACCAGCGGACGCTCAACTCTCCGGCGGGCTCATCGCCCGTCAGTCGTAACGAGGTCGTAAAATGACCTCGTGCTAATGGTTCAGTTCTGCGTGCTCGAGCTGATCACGCTCGAGTGCTCGATCTTGATGCCGGGGCCCATGGTCGACTTGATCGCGACCTTCTTTATGTAGGTGCCCTTCGATCCCGCCGGCTTCGACTTGTTCACAGCATCAACGAACGCGCGGATATTTTCCGCCAGTTGCGCCTCGGTGAAACTTGCCTTGCCGACGCCCGCATGCACGATGCCAGCCTTCTCGACCCGGAACTCGACGGCGCCGCCCTTGGCACCTTGTACGGCGGTCTTGACGTCCATCGTCACGGTGCCGACGCGCGGGTTTGGCATCAGGCCGCGGGGGCCGAGCACCTTACCGAGACGGCCGACGAGACCCATCAGATCGGGCGTCGCGATGCAACGATCGAAGTTGATGGTGCCTTTCGACACTATCTCGACGAGGTCTTCGGCGCCGACGATGTCAGCACCAGCGGCCTTCGCTTCTTCTGCCTTGGCGCCGCGCGCAAACACGGCAACGCGCAGTGTCCGGCCCGACCCATTCGGCAGATTGCAGACGCCACGGACCATCTGGTCGGCGTGCTTTGGGTCGACGCCCAGATTCATGGAGATGTCGACGGTTTCATCGAACTTGGCCTTGGCGCCCGACTTGACGATCTTAAGGGCCTCTTCCAGACCATAGGCCTTGTCACGATTAACGGTCTTACGTGCTGCGCGAATGCGCTTTCCAGCTGTGCTCATGATCGTTACTCCGTCACCTGGATGCCCATTGACCGGGCAGACCCGGCGATCGTCTTGGCAGCCTGCTCAACGTTGTCGGTGTTGAGATCCTTCAACTTGGTCTTGGCGATCTCCAGGCACTGCGCCATGGTCACCGTGCCAGCGCTGACGACGCCCGGCGACTTGCTGCCGCCATTGATTTTAGCTGCCTTTTTGAGGAAGAAGCTGGCCGGCGGCGTGCGCATTTCGAAAGTAAACGAGCGGTCCGAAAACACCGTGATTTTCACCGGAATCGGCGTTTCCGGCTCCATGTCCTTGGTCTTGGCGTTGAACGCCTTGCAGAATTCCATGATGTTAACGCCGCGCTGGCCAAGCGCAGGGCCGATTGGCGGCGAGGGATTAGCCTTGCCGGCCGGCACTTGCAGATTGATGTAGCCGTCTATCTTCTTCGCCATCTGGTCTCCCCGTTCAAACTACGGAGGGAAATAGTTCCCCCCAGGGTTAGCGGTCAGCGGATCGTGAACCTTTAAGTGTTCCCGATCCTCCCGCACATTTCAGCGTTGCCGCTGAATCTCATAGTTCACGATCAGGCGGTTATTTTCTCGACCTGCCCGAACTCCAACTCGACGGGCGTTGGCCGCCCGAAGATCAACACCGCCACCTTGAGCCGTGACCGTTCCTCGTCGACTTCCTCGACATGGCCCTGGAAACTGGCAAACGGACCTTCCGCAACCTTGACCTGCTCGCCAATCTCGAACGTGACGGTCGGCTTCGGCCGCTCCACACCCTCTTCGACGTGGCGCATGATCCGCATCGCTTCTTCGTCGGAGATCGGCATCGCCTTATTATCGGCGCCTAAGAACCCCGTAACCTTCGGCGTATTCCGGATCATCAGAAACGCGGCGTCGGTCATCTCCATCTTCACCAGGACGTAGCCCGGCAGAAATTTCCGCTCCGTCTGTATCTTACGGCCGCGACGAACCTCGACAACTTCTTCAGTCGGGACCACAATCTCCTCGAACTGGGATTCGATGCCACCCTGCTTGGCACGCTCGCGGATGGCATCGGCCACCTTGCGCTCGAAATTCGTATAAGCGTGAACAATGTACCAGCGCTTAGGCTTCGACATGCGCGTCTTGCGTCCTCGATATCCTGGCAGTGCTGCAGTTCAGGCGCGCACTGCGCTTCCAATTCAAGCCCGGCAGGAGCGAAATAATCAGCTGCCCAAACCAAGGATCAGCTTGACGCCCCACCCAAGGATCTGATCAGCCGCCAAAAAGAATAATGACGCTGCTGTCACCATCACCAAGACCGCAAGAGTTGTAATCCAAACTTCCTTGCGCGACGGCCAAGTGACTTTGGCCACCTCTGCCCGAACTTCCTGGATAAATTCGACCGGATTGTACTTCGCCATTTAACCCTTCGACCTCGCGACGCTCAAACCTGGACTAACGCCGCCCAATCCCAGACAACTCAAAAGGCCGGTGCGCGACCCTCGCCGCACATCCAGCCTCACTTCGTATTGGCAGGGGCGGGGGGGCTCGAACCCACGGCCTTCGGTTTTGGAGACCGACGCTCTACCAGCTGAGCTACACCCCTACAGGACCCAAAGCCGCCCTTTGGAGGAGCCTATAACCCATTGCAACTGAGTTGTCACAACTATTTTCTTGACAGGTCGCCGCAGGAATCGTCCTCGCAGCAAACGCTATCCGTAATTGACTTGCATGTACCTTCGCTCAACTCACCCTGACAATAATGGCACACCTGTGCGATCGCTGCACCATAATTCCACAAATCACCGGATGTGCACCGTGGCTCACGTCGAGAAAGCCGCCGCCATGAGTTCCTGCGTGTAGTCATGCTGCGGGTTTGACATAACGGCATCGACGCTGCCGGTCTCGACCACGCGGCCTGACTTCATCACCAGCACGCGGTCGGCCATGACGCGCACGACGGCGAGGTCATGACTGATAAAGACATAGGCCAAGCCGTGCCGCGTCTGCAGTGCCGTCAACAGTGCCACGATGTCCTGTTGCACCGAACGATCGAGCGCTGATGTCGGCTCGTCGAGCACGACTAACTTCGGTTTGAGGATCATGGCGCGCGCAATCGCAAGTCGTTGACGCTGGCCACCAGAGAACTCATGTGGAAACCGATTGCGCGTTTCGGGATCGAGTTGCACGTCGCCAAATGCCGCGATGGCACGCGCATCGCGATCCGCCCTCGACAAGGTCGGCTCGTGCACCAGCAAGCCCTCGGTGACGATTTCGCCAGCCGTCATCCGCGGCGACAGCGAGCCGTAGGGGTCCTGGAACACAACCTGAAACTGGCGCCGCAACGGCCGCACCTCGGATACCGACAGGCGCGATAACGCGCGATCCTCAAATCGCACGATACCTGTCGATGGCACGAGGCGGAGCAGGGCGCGCCCGAGCGTGGATTTGCCGGAACCCGATTCTCCGACAACGCCAACCGTTTCGCCTGAACGCACCACCAGATCCACGCCATCGACCGCCGTGAGCGATGGCGCTGGCGCACGTCGCACAAGTTCTGACAGTGTGCGCCGCCCTCGGAACTCGACCCTTATGCCTTTGGCATCGAGCACCACTGGCGCATCAACTGGCGTTGGCAACTTCGCGCGCACCGGCGCGGCGTTGATCAATCTCTGGGTATACGCATTTTGCGCGGCGGCAAACACTTGCCCTGTGCGCCCCTGCTCGACGCAGATCCCCTGATGCATCACCTGCACGCGGTCAGTGAACCGTCGAACGAGGCCCAGGTCATGTGTGACGAACAGGATCGCAAGACCAAGCCGCTGCTGCAGGTCGGACAACAGCGCGAGGATGCCAGCCTGTACGGTGACATCGAGTGCCGTTGTCGGCTCGTCGGCAATCAATAGTTCGGGCTCATTCGAGAGCGCCATGGCGATCATCACGCGCTGACGCTGCCCGCCGGACAACTCGTGAGGATAGGCGTCGATCTTGCGCCCAGAATCCTGGATCGCAACCAGCGCGAGCAGCTCAAGGGCCCGATCGCGCGCAGCCTGCTTCGACAGTTTGGCGTGCCGCATCAAAGGACCGGCCATCTGCTGGCCGACAGTATAGAGTGGATCGAGCGACGTCATCGGCTCTTGGAAGATCATGGTCAGCTTCGAACCGCGATACCGGTTGAGGACGCCGTTCGGTGCGCCTATTAGCTCCTGCCCACGATAGAGCGCCGACCCGCTCGCATGGCCGTTGGCGCTGAGCAATCCCATGATCGCCAGCATCATCTGGCTCTTGCCCGATCCAGACTCGCCAACGACGGCCAGCGTCTCGCCCGGGTTCACGTCGAGGTCGACGCCGCGTACAGCGTGCACGCCTACGCCCGCATTGCGAAAATTTACGTGCAGATTGCGGACGGTCAGAAGCGGGATTGCTGGCATCACCGATCTTTCGGATCGAGGGCATCGCGCAGACCATCGCCGATGAAATTCAAAGCGAACAGTGTCACGCACAGGAACGCGGCCGGGAACAGCAGCCGTCCTGTGTCGGTCTGGATGCCGCGCGCGCCTTCCGCGATCAGCACGCCCCAACTGGTCATCGGCTCTTGCACACCAAGCCCCAGGAACGACAGAAAACTTTCGAGCAGGATCACCTTCGGTACCAGCAGCGTCACATAGACAACCACCGGCCCGAGCGTGTTCGGAATAATGTGACGCCGCAGAATGCCAGTCGGCGTCACGCCCAACGCTTCGGCCGCCAGTACATACTCCTGCCGCTTGATTGACAGGGTTTGCCCCCGCACGATGCGCGCCATGTCGAGCCACTCGATGGCGCCGACCGCGAGGAACACCAGGACGAAATTACGCCCGAAGTACACGACCAGCATGATGACGAAGAAGATGAAGGGCAACGCATAGAGGATATCGACGGCGCGCATCATCACATCATCAATCCGGCCGCCCGCGTAGCCAGCAATGGCGCCGTAGAGCACGCCAATCACGAGCGCGACGCCGGTTGCCAGCAGTCCGATTGCCAGCGATACGCGACCCGCCATCAATGTTCGCGCGAGCAGATCGCGGCCATTCTGGTCGGTACCGAACAGAAACCGTTGCCGCTTGATCGGCGCCGCTATGACGAGCGTGTTGCCCATGCGCCGGGTAATGGTGGCTGGGCCGAAAAAATCCGATCGCTGGAAATAGACGAGCAGGCGTTCGTCGATCGGGCGCTGACCCGAGACATGCACGGTGATAGTTTCGTTGGCGACATCAAGACGATCGACTTTGGCTCGCATCCGGCCAGCGATCCGGTCAACTGCCGGTGCGATCATGTCGGGTGTTGGATAGGACGCCAGCCGCGCCGAAACGCCGACATAGTCAGCAAAGACTTTGTCGTGCGCGTGCGGCAGCAGCAGCGGCCCGATCAATGCCAGCACTGTGATGAGCAGCAACGCCGCCATGCCCGCGACAGCGGCGCGGTTAGCCAGCAAACGACCACGCGCATCGGCCCACAGCGACCGGCCCTCGGTTGGCGCGACCTCACTCATAGCGGACGCGCGGGTCGAGCACCGCATAGGCGATATCGGCTGCAAGATTGAGCAGCACGACAAACACGGCGACCACCACGACCGTGCCCATCACCAGCGTATAGTCGCGGTTGAGCGCACCCTCGATGAAGTAGCGACCGACCCCTGGGATGCCGAACACGGTTTCGACCACGACTGACCCGGTGAGCAGCGCGGCGGTCGCCGGCCCCAGATACGACACAACGGGCAGTGCCGCGCTACGCAAGGCATGAGCCAGTATCGTGTGCGTCGCCAACCCTTGCGCCCTCAGCGTGCGGATATGCGGCGCCCGCAACGCTTCGATCATGGCAGCCCTGGTCATGCGAGCGATCACCGCGACCTGCGGTAGGGCCAGAACCAGTACGGGCAGGACTATATTGCGCGCCGCTCCATCGTTCCAACCGCCGACCGGCAGCCAGGCGAGCCACAATCCGAACAGGATCTGCAACAGCGGCGCCGTCACGAACGTCGGGATGGTGAGACCTGCTGTTGCAACAGCAACGACTGTATAGTCCGTGGCACTATTCTGACGGACGGCGGCAATCGACCCGAGCAGCAGGCCAACGGTGAGCGCGAGCATCAAAGCGATTCCGCCCAGCTTGATGGAGATCGGCAACGCCTTGGCGAACAACTCGGCAACCGAAAAATCGCGATAGTAAAACGACGGCCCGAAATCACCGCGCAACAGTGCGCCCAGGTAAAGACCGAATTGCTCAATCAGCGGCCGATCCAACTTGTAGATGCGCCGCAAGTTCTCCATCACCTTGGCTTCGAGTGGCTGCTCGAGATCGAATGGCCCGCCAGGCGCTAAGCGGATCAGAAAGAACGAAATCGTGACGACGAGCAGCAGTGTCGGAATGGCGGACGCAGACCGGCGCAGCACAAAGCTCAGCATCGATACGCCGACAGTTCCACAAGCGTCCCTTATTTCGTCAGGGCCAAGAAGCGCGTGGGATGCACGTCCTTCAGGTTTGTCTCCCAGCCTACCAGCTTCGGCGACACAATATTCTTCGAGCCATAATACAGCACCGGGATGTACGGCAGGTCACGCATGAAGATCGTCTCGGCCGCGAATAGTACCTTCTTGCGTTCCGCCAGATTGGTCTCGGTCGCAGCCTTTCGCATCAGATCATCGTAGTCGAGATTTTTGTACTTGGCATAGTTGAGCCCCACGGCATCGCTTTCCAGCAAGAATAGAAAGTTCTGCGGATCCGAATAGTCGCCGATCCAGCCCGCGCGCGCGACGTCGAAATCGCCACCATCGCGCAGATGCGCGAAGTGCGTCTTGGCGTCCGTATGGATCTGGGTTGTCTCGATGCCAATCTGCTTCCACTGCTCGGCAATGGCAACGATGGTTGCCCGATTGTTATCGGTCATGTTGAAGCGGATCTCGACTTTGAGCGGTTTATCGCCCGGCCCAAAGCCCGCCTCCTTAAGAAGAGCCTTCGCTTCGTCCTCGCGGTCGACAGGCGACATTTCCTTGTAGTCGGCAAACGCTGGATCACCGTAATTGCCGATACCGGGAGGCACGAATGAGTACCCAGGCACCATCGTGTTACCCCAGATCTTATCGGCAAGGAACTCCCGGTCGATCGCCATCGACAGCGCCTGGCGCACACGCACGTCGTCAAACGGCGGCTTCTTCGTATTGACCGCCAGATAGTAGGTGCCAAGGTACGGTGCCAGCTTGATGCGATCGCCAAATTTTGTCTTCAGCGCCTTGATCTGGTCGGCTGGAATGTCGTCGTTGGAGTGCAGTTCGCCCGCCTCGAACCGGCGGATAGCCGCGGCGGTATCCTTCGTCGGATAAAACATTACTCCGTCGATTTTGACATTGGCGGCGTCGTGGAAAGCTGTGTTTTTCGCAGTCTTGATGTGTGAGCCCGGCACGAACTCCTTGAGTACATAGGGACCATTAGATACCCAATTTTCAGGCTTTACAAAGTTGCTGCCATGCTTGGCAACGGTCGCTGGATGCAAGGGCAGCGCTGTTTGATGGCTCAATAGCTCAAGGAAATAGGGCGTCGGTCGCTCCAGCGTTAACTCCAGGGTCCCGGCATCGATCGCCCTGACACCCATATCGTCGACGTTAGCCTTGCCCTTGTTGGCAGATTCCGCGCCCTTGATGGCATACAGGATTTTGGCGTACTTGGCCCCGGTCTCCGGGTTCATGATCCGGCGATAAGCAAACACGAAATCGGACGCCTTAACCGGCTCGCCGTTCGACCATCGGGCGGTCCGGCGAAGTTTGAACGTGTGTATCAGCCCATCGGCCGATGACGTCCAGCTATCGGCGACGCCGGGCACGATCTCGCCCTTGCCATTATGAATTACGAGCCCTTCGAACAGATCACGCAGCACGTGTGCTTCATAAACCGTCGATGTCTTATGCGGATCGAGAGTTTCCGGGTCTGCGGTGTTGCCGCGATGATAAATGCCCTGCGCTGCGGCAACATTGGCCCCTGCAATCGCCATAAAGGCCGACACCGCGAGCAACACCAACCGTCGAGCCGAAAACATGACAACCTCTTGCAAAACCGATCCAGCGGCACACGCCATATCAGGTTGAAGCCGTGTCGTAAGCCAAGTCAAGTAACACTGCTGCATAGAGTTTCTTTGCCAAAATTTAAGGCAGCTTGACGCACAAAAGATTGTGATGGACGCCGCCGACGAGCGAAACAGGTCACACGTTGACCAGGCGTTAATCGTGTTCACTTAGGGTTGTCCGTAACGGTTCGAGAGCGCAGGCACGGGTATGAAGCAGACATTGCAATTCGTCGGCCTAATGGCGTGTGGACTATTGGTCGCCGGCGTTGTCGCCCTGGTCGTTTCAACGGGCTCCGTTCCGCGCGGCGGCATCGCCGTGGCAAACGTCGGCGGCCGATCCGCGTCGGGCATCGATTACGTTTCGTTCGCAATCGGGCTGGCATCCGGCCTGACGCTTGCGGAAATTGCCCGCCTGTCCTGGTCGGACATGCCGCGTCGCGTCATTGCGTGGCTGCTCGCCAATACGCGCAACATCAAATATCTGGCGTTCGGAGCTGCAGCGCTGCTGGTGCTGATCTTCGTTTGAGGTCCAGCCAGCCTGTGCATCAGGCAGCCAGTCCGCGCTTTTTCAGCAGGCCATCCACCGTTGGCAAACGACCGCGGAACGCAACATAAGCTTCGTCCTCTTTGCGCAAGCCGCCAGCCGCATAGACAAACCGCTTGAGCTTTTCGGCAACGGCTGGATCAAACACGTCGCCGGTTTCTTCGAAGGCTGCGAACGCGTCGGCATCGAGCACTTCCGACCAGAGATAGCTGTAATAGCCCGCCGAATAGCCGCCAGAGAAAATATGCTGGAAGTGGGTCGAGCGGTGGCGCATCCCAACCTCTTTCGGCATCCCGATGCGAGCGAGCGTCGCCGCTTCAAATGCCAAGGGATCGAGGTTGTCGGCTGATTCCAGCGCATGAAAATCCATATCGACGATGGCTGACCCCAGAAACGCGACCGTCTCGAACCCCTGGTTGAACGTGCGCGCAGCCTTGAGTTTCGCCATCAACGCCTCCGGCATCGCAGCTCCGGTTTTGGCGTGGCGAGCGAATTTGGAGAGTATCTCCGGTGTCGCCAGCCAATGCTCGAACAACTGCGACGGCAACTCGACGAAATCGCGCACCACAGACGTGCCAGCGAGCGAAGGATACGTCACATCCGAGAGCAGCCCATGCAGACCATGGCCGAACTCGTGGAACAACGTGCGGGCATCGTCGAACGACAGCAATGTTGGCTCGCCAGCGGCCCCCTTGGCGAAGTTCATCACGTTGACGATGATCGGCCGCACATTACCGGCCAGCTTCTCCTGTCGCCGATAAGCACTCATCCAGGCGCCAGAACGCTTAGACGAACGCGCGAAGTAGTCAGCCAGGAACAACCCGACATGACGGCCCTCAGCATCGTTGACCTCGAATGCACGCACGTCCGGATGATAGAGCGACAGATCATGGCGCCCCTTGAACGTCACGCCGAACAGTTTCGTCGCGGTGAAGAACGCGGCATCGATGATACGATCCAGCGCCAGATAAGGCTTGATTGAAGCCTCATCGAGATCGAACTCGGCGCTGCGCACCTTCTCGGAATAATAACGCCAGTCCCAAGGCTCAATCTTGATGTTAGCGCCTTCCTTGGTGGCCATGGATTGCAGCTTCGCCAACTCGCTACGCGCACGCGCGACGCCCGGCGTCCAGACGCGATCGAGCAGTTCACGGACGCGATCAGGGGTCTTCGCCATGGTTTCTTCGAGCGCATGCTCGGCATAGGTTTTGTGGCCAAGCAGATTCGAAACTTCAATGCGCAGGCGAATAAGATCAGCGATCGTCTGGCGGTTGTCGGTTGCCCCGCCGGTTTCACCGCGCGAGACCCACGCCGTCCAAGCCTGCTCGCGCAGATCGCGTCTGGTTGAAAACGTCAGGAAAGGCTCGATCAGCGAGCGTGACAGGGTGATCACGTGGCGACCCTTGTGCCCTCGTTCCTCGGCGGCCCCTGATGCTGCCTCGCGCAGGAATGTAGGGAGCCCCGCCAGATCCGCATCGGTCTCGAGCACGAGGGCGTAGGCCTTTTCGTCAGCCAACACGTTTTGCCCGAACGCGGTTGTTAGCTTGGCACGGGTCTGTGCCAGCGCTTGGTAGCGTTCACGGGCGGCGCCTTCGAGCTTGGCGCCCGAACGCACGAAGCCGCGATAGGTCTTTTCCAGGACACGGCTTTGTTCCGACGTCAGACCCATGCTGTCCTTGTTGGCAAACAGCGTGTCGATGCGCTTGAACAAGGCGGCATTGGTCGAGATGCCGGTGTAGTGGGCAGCAAATTTCGGCGACCATTCGCGTTCGAGCGCCTGCAACGCGTCGTTAGTGTTGCTGCCCGTGAGGTTCCAGAACACGCCCGAAACCCGGTCCAGCACGTCACCCGCCAGTTCGAGCGCATCGATCGTGTTGGCAAACGTGGGCGCGGCCGGGTCTGCCGCAATCGTGTCGATCTCGGCGCTGTGGGCCGCGAGTGCTGCCTCGAACGCCGGCGCGAAATGGTCCGGCCTGATCGCAGCAAATGGTGGTGCTTCGAACGGCGTGGTCCATGTGCCAAGTAGCGGATTGGGGGCAGCGGTTGTCATCGAAAGCTCCAGGAAAACGATGGTGTCAGGTGCATATAGGTCGAGTGCGGGAATTGGCGAAGCGGGGTGGTCTCACCTCGGCATGAAGTCAATCCGTTTTGGATCGAAACCGACAAAGGTTCGCATCAAACGCGTCCCTCTCAATATGGCGCAAAAGCACACTGAACGAACTCTGATGTGCACTAAAGATATCCAATAAACTCATCGACCGTTAGGCCGCACTGCTCGATGATGTCTCGCAAAGTTCCTTTGGGCAAATCGCGACTGGTATGGAACGGTACCGTTGTCTGTCGTTTTGCATCCATCTTGTGGCGCATACGGTAGTGACTGCCGCTGATGCGGATAACTTCAAAACCGGCACGCTCCAATGCGCGAATGACGTTCTTCGCCCGAAGAGTTGGTAATCCACTCATGCCGCCGAGACCGTGATCTCCCGATAAATAGGTGCATCTGGTGCCGGCATCGGCTCGCCAGTATCCTTTCGACTTTGCAGCACAAGCTCGATTGCGTCTTTGGCCATGGCCATTGCCTCGACCTCGTCTGCACCAAACGTAACAATCTCCGGCAATGCCGGTACCCTAACGGTGTAGCCGCCTTCGGGTTCGGGACGCAGAACCACCGAATAGGTGTTTGGCATAGGCATCTCTCCACGTTGAACCTCTGCAGCACAAATGTAACGAGTATGAGACCATGTCAAATCCAACTGTCAGGATCATAGCAAGCTCAGCCGACGGCCGATTAAAGGGATCTTTATCCATCGGCTCGATTGAATGGATGTTGTTGGCAATGCCGTCGAGGCTGGCCATCAACATCGCAGCAAACGCGAGACCCCTACCCCTGCGCCTTCTGGCCGTAGCCTTTGAACCGCTCGATGACGACCGCCATCTCGGTAGCGTCAAGGATGTGCGGTTTGCCTAGTGTCAGCACTTTGTAATACTGCTCGGCCAGCACCTCGACCTCCTCCGCAAGTTCGAGCGCGCTCGCCAACGTATCGCCCATGGCAATCTGGCCGTGATTGGCCATCAGGCAGGCGTCGCGGTGCATCAAACCCGACACGACATGGCTCGACAGCGGCGTGGTGCCGTACGTTGCATAGGGCACGCAAGGGATGTCAGTGCCGCCGGCCTTTGCCACCATGTAATGGAACGCCGGGATCGGCTTGTGCGCGCAGGCGAGCACCGTGGCATGCAGCGAATGGGTGTGGACGATCGCATGCATGTCGGGGCGGGCGGCGAAAGCTGCGAGATGAAACTGCCACTCGCTCGATGGTTTGCGGCTGCCCGCTCGCGTTGCGCCGTCATTGCCGACGAATACAATATCGTCCGGCACCTGCGCGTCATAGGCCATGCCCGATGGGGTAATCAACATGCCGCCCGGCCAGCGGGCCGACACATTGCCAGACCGTCCAGGCGACAGGCCGCTGCGGCTCATGGCCAGCGCCGTATCGATAATCGCCTGACGTGCCGACGTCTCGCCCGCCGCGTCCCGAGCCGTTCCGGTTGTGGCCATCTGACGGCTGCGCCCCCATCTTGAGTTGTGCCCGTGTCTGTGGGAAGCGCATAGCACAAAACATACGAACCCTGCGAGCCGCTCCTTGGACCTGCCCATCCCCCTCACCGTGCTGACCGGCTTCCTTGGCAGCGGCAAGACCACGCTATTGAAAGCGCTGCTCGCCCAGCCCGCGATGGCTGGAACAGCCGTGATCGTCAACGAATTCGGCGAGGTCGGACTCGATGACGCGCTGATCCGGTCAACAGCGCAGTCGGTCGATGACAATACCGTGTTGCTGCCATCGGGTTGCGTGTGTTGCGAGGTGCAGGGCGATCTCGTTCAAGCCCTGTTGAAGCTGCACGAGGATGTACTGGCGAGCCGCATCCCCGACATCACGCGGGTGGTGCTGGAGACAACCGGGCTTGCCGATCCGGGGCCTATCGCACAGGTGCTGTTGAGCGACCGCGAATTGTTCCGTGTCTACCGCCTCGACGGCATTGTCACCACCGCCGATGCCGAGCACGCGCTGACGCAACTGGACGAGCACACTGAGCCGGCGCGGCAGATCGCGCTCGCCGATCGGATTGTGTTGACCAAGACGGACCGCGTCGATTCAGCCACGGTCGCAGCCGTCGAAAGCACCATCGCGCAGCTGAACCCTGCAGCTCCGATCGTGCGGGCGGTGAAAGGCGCGATCGATCCGGCACTGCTGTTTGGCATCGGTGCGACCGAGCTATCCGCCACAGGTACCAATGCGGCCACGTGGCTTGCAGCCGACGCGCATACGCACCATGCCCACGACCAAGACTGCGCCGGTCCGGGCTGCACGCACGATCATCATCATGGTCATGCCCACCGCCACTTGCACGGCATCACTTCGTTCTGCCTGACCTTCGAGCGGCCGCTCAATGCGGTCAAACTGGAGGGCATCATCGAGGCCACCCGCATGGTCTATGGCCGCAAGGTATTGCGCATGAAAGGCATCGTCGCAGTTGCAGGCGAGGACCAGCCCTTCGTTATCCACGGCGTCAACGCGGCGTTCTATCCCGTCGAACAACTACCCGCGTGGCCCTCCGACGATCACCGTTCACGCATCGTGTTCATCACCAAGGATCTGGCCGAAGCGGCGATCCGCATGGTGTTCAAACCGCTGCTGGAGTCCGCCGATTAGGCGAACCGCACCGCGTAGACCGGTGGCAGATTATGTGAAATGCCGGTCCAGCTATCGCCCTGGTTCTCGCTGACCCACAGGCCGCCGGTCGTCGAGCCGAACGCCAGCCGATCGCC
Source organism: Hyphomicrobiaceae bacterium (assembly GCA_031401535.1). Classification (GTDB taxonomy): domain Bacteria; phylum Pseudomonadota; class Alphaproteobacteria; order Rhizobiales; family Hyphomicrobiaceae; genus JAKFWF01. The sequence goes on from JANNRP010000437.1 coordinate 17,160, forward strand.
GGTGCCGTCGATCGCCAGGGCGTGCCGGTAGACGATGTCGTAGGCGTGCGATTGCGGCAGGCCGTTGCTCAGCACGTCGAAGGACTTGGCGCCATCGCGCGTGCGCGTCACGACCAGACGGCCATCACGGGGGATGCGCTTCTCGTCTTTGATCTCCGGCACGAACCATGCGGTGCCGGGCTCGCGCGGATGCACGACGACGGGAAAGCCAAACGTCGACGGACCGGCCTGCTTGATCTCAGTAAAGGTGCGGGCTTCGTCGGAGGAAATGAAAATGCCGTTGTGGTGCTGTACCCACATTCGATCGGGCGCGGCGGGACACTGTACCAGACAGTGAACGTCCTGAGCGATCGGGTCGTGTGTGAGTTCTGGCGGTACATGATCGGCGCGCATGCCTTCCCCGCGCTGCACCCAGGACGCGCCCGCATCCTCGGTAAGCCAGATGCCGCCGGTCGAGACCGCGATCCAAACCCGCTTTGAGTTGCGCGGATCTACAATGATCGAGTGCAAGCCCGGCAGATCGGCGCCGCCGCCCATCCACATAGGGCGCTTTGGATGATCCCACAGCGACCGCACCATCTCCCAGTTCGTGCCATGATCGGTCGAGCGGAACAGGCCACCGGGTAGCGTGCCACACCACAGCACGCCCGGCTCATCGGTGCCACCGGCTGCCAGCGCCCAAATTCGCGCCGTGCTCCAGGCGAGCGGGCGCCCCCACATGTCATTCTCTTCAAGACCGTCAGGCTTGGGCGGATAGGTTGGCGTCGCGATTTCTTCCCAGCTAGCCGCATTGGCATTGGTGTTAGCGTGGTTCAGCCGGTGGACCTTGACGCCGAAGTGTCCATGATCGAGCGCTGCGTAATGGTGGCCGCTGCGCGGATCGCTCAATGTCAGCGTGACGTTGTCGCCAAGAAAATCGACCCGGTCGACCTCCCACGCGCTGTGTCTACGGACGACCCAGAACAATCCCTTGCGGGTCGAAACGAGTAACGTGTCCGACATTCTCAACCTCCCGACAGTGCCTGGAAAACGTGAATCCTGCTGGCAGCGGTGACCGGATCAGACAGCCGCGTCCGGTCTCGAATGATCTGCCCATCGACGAAGATCGTCATATGTCGGCGCAATGCCGCCTGATCATCGAGCACATAAGAGCGCGCCTGCGGATTGCTGGCAAAGACGTTATCCAGCACCTCGCGCACAGTGGCGCCTGCCGCCTCGGTTTCGGGGCAGGCCACATGCCGTTGGATATTTTCGGTAAAGGCAACATGGGCCATCGATGAACCTTAACAATCGGCAGCAGACTACGCCTCGGCCAGCACTTTCAAAGAAGCGAGCCCCTTCTCGAATTCGCCGCCGACCATTTTGTCGCAATCGATGAACACCGTCATAACTTTCGCCATCAACGGCTGTCGTCCGCTCATGGCCCAGGTCACGGTCGTGGCAGTGCCTTGCGGCACCAGGGTAAACTCGACGCGGTTGCTGGCCTTCATGGGCTTGATCATATCGAGCCTCATCACAACGTTCGCCGGAGGCTGTGATGCGATGACCTCGACGCTTCCGCGGCCGACTTTGCTGTTGCCGTCCCAGTCGTGAGCAGCACCTACGCCACGGGCCGGACCTCGATAAGTCAGCTTGGTGGCTGGATCCTTGGCCAGGAAAGGATTCCAGGAGTTGAAGGCTCGCGGGCTATCGATCAGCGGCAGGATCTTCTCCGGTAACGCCTTGATCGAGAGAGAGCGTGCGACGCTGAACGTATCTGGCCGCGTTGAGGCGTACACCAACAAAGTGGCAATAGCGACGACAATGCCAATTGCGATCGTCAAAGCGATATCGAGCATCGGGGAGCTCCTGGGTAGCAATCGTCTATTTTCCAACCAAGGGTTCGTCAAGCGACGGGCGTAGTCATCTACATCCTTGCTTTTCAAGGGTTACAGCCATGCTGTTATCCGACAGAGGCATGCGCGAAACGCCAGATGCCGCCAGTTGCCAGCAACGCAACTCTGATGGAAGATGACGGCCAGAAGTTGATCAATGCAATGATCACCGCCAAACACAAAAAACGCAATCGACCTTCAAGGGAGCGCCAAGAGTGAGCGAGACCGCCTATTCGGATGCCGATGTCATCGGCGAAGAGCATTGGACCAAGAAGGGCGATATCCGCCTGTTCCTTTGGGAAAAGTATGTTGGACAGCCAACGGCGAAACGCGGCACTATCCTGTTCGTGCATGGCTCGTCGATGGCGTCGCAACCAACGTTTGATCTCAACGTGCCCGGCCGTCCCGATAGCTCGGTGATGAACTGGTTTGCGAAACGCGGCTACGACACGTGGTGTGTCGACATGGAAGGCTATGGCCGCTCGGATAAACAGCGCGATATTCCATTCGATATTTCCAACAGCGCCGACGATGTGGCGGCAGCCTCCCAGTACATCATGGCCAAGCGCGATACCGGACCGCTGTTGGTGTACGGCATTTCGTCGGGCGCACTGCGCGCAGCGCTATTCGCCCAGCGCCATCCGGAACGCGTCGCACGTATCGCGCTTGATGCCCATGTGTGGACCGGCAAGGGTAGCCCGACGCTCGCCGAGCGCGCTAAAAAACTACCTGAGTTCATCAAGAACAACCGCCGCCCGATCAACACTGCTTTCGTCCAATCGATCTTCGAGCGTGACCACCCCGGCTGCGCCGACCAGCCAACAATCGATGCATTTGCCAAAGCCATTTGCGCGCTCGACAGCTCGATCCCGAACGGCAGCTATATCGACATGTGCGCCAACCTCCCGGTTGTCGATCCGACCAAGATCATGATGCCGACGCTGATCATGCGCGGCCAGTGGGACGGCATCGCCTCGTTCGACGACTTGATCGACTTCTTCAAGCTCCTGCCCAATCCTGACAAGCAGTTCTCGGTGATGCCGGGCATCTCGCACGCGAGCTTCCAGCAAAAGAACTATATGCTAGCCTACCACGTCCTGGCGTCGTTCTTCGCGCAACCCGAGCCGGTCTATCGTGGCGCATAAGTAAACGTCCCAACGATTTTATCACCATATCAACGAGAGCGCCCACACCGCATAATCGGTGAAGGGCGCTCCGGTCGCAACGGAGGAAACCGACGATGTCGCATTCGCTCTTCACTCGCCGCCAGACGCTGCAAGGTGCCGCCGCCGCAAGCATGGTCGGCGCTTGGGCACGTCCTGCCCGCGCGCAAGCCAAATTTCCATCTCGCAAATTCAGCGTCATCATTCCAACTGGCCAGGGTGGCGGCGCGGAGCGGCTGGCGCGACCGTTCTCGGACGTGTGGTCAAAGCAGCTCGGCCAACCGTTCGAGTTCGAATTCCAGGCGGGTGCTGCCGGTCAGGTCGGCTACACGCTCTATGTGCAAAAGCGCGAGCGCGACGGCCACAACCTGCTGTTCGGCAACATGGGGCCGGAAACAATCATGTATGCGACGCAGAAGCCCGCCTACAAATTTCCCGAAGACTACATCTATTTCTGCCGTACGGACACGGATGATAGTTGCGTATTCGTCCGCAAGGCGAGCCCCTTCAAAAAGATTGAAGACGTGGTGGCGGAAGCCAAAAAACGGCCGCTTAATACGGCGACCAGCCGCATACCGCATCCGGCCTCCATCGGTATTCTCGCGCTTGGTGCTGCCACGCAATCCCGTTTCAATCTCATCCCCTACCAAGGCGGCAACCCGACCACCGTCGCCGTACTTTCGGGCGAAGTGGATATTGGCGTGCTGCCTATCACCGGCATCGTTAAGCTCACCGATCAATTCCGGGTCCTCGGCGTATTCAACAAGGACAACAGGCTGGCGAAATACTCCGACAACGCTCCTAGTATCAACGCCGTGTTCGGCACCAAGATCCCCGATCTCTATTCGGCACGCGCCTGGGCTGTGCATGCCGAGTTCGCAGCAAAGAACCCGGAAGGGTTCAAGCTGCTGGAGGACACGGCAAAGAAGGTCAGCCAGGATCCCGCCTACGTCGCCGCCGCTGAAAAGAACGGCGAAGTACCGGAATCGCTCACCTACGGCGATCGTAAATCCTGCATGGACTACGCAATGTCGATGATCGCGCTTGCTGACGAATACAAATCGATCCTGACGGCGAAGCGAGGTTGAGAGCCGCGCTATGGGTGATGCACTCGCCAGGGGACTACGCCGGACCGGCCACCTCGATCTTGCCGGCGGCGGTCAGGTCTATGTCGCAGACGGCTATGCCTATGTCGGTCACATGGATGCACCCGACGGCACGACGATCATCGACGTACGCGATCCATCGCAGCCGAAGGTGGTGACCGATATCCGGCTCGATACCGCGCGCTCACATACCCATAAGGTGCGGGTTGTCGGCGACGTGATGATCACCAACGTCGAGATGGCACAGCGCCATGCGGTCCGGCGCGCGTCGGCGGTGAAGCAGATCGAGGCCGAACTCGCGACGACCCTAGGCCGATCTCCGACCGACGCCGAACTCGGGAACGCGCTTGGCCTGAAGCCACATCAATTGGCCCTCGTGCGGGACTTTGCGGCACGCCCCTACGACGCGGGCGGTTTCAAGGTTTGGGACGTCTCCAACAAATCGAATCCGCGTCTGTTGGCATACGTGAAGACGCACGGCTTCGGTGTGCATCGCTTCGACATGGATGAGCGTTACGCCTACATCTCTACCGAAATGGACGGGTTCGTCGGCAATATCCTCGTCATCTACGATCTGAAAGAGCCCGCCCGGCCGCTGGAAGTTGCCCGTTGGTGGATGCCGGGTCAGCATCTGGCAGGCGGTGAAACCCCCACGTGGAAAGGCTATAAGAACCGGCTGCATCACACCATGCGGTCCGGCAACGAGCTATGGGCCGCCGTGTGGCACGCAGGCATTCGGGTGATCGATGTAAATGACATCAGCAAGCCAACGACCATCGGATCGTTCGAACATCAAGCACCGTTCCCAGAGCCGACGCATACCATCCTGAAGGTGCCGTTCCCGGTCTCGGGCCGCGACATCGCCGTCGGCGCCGATGAAGAACACGACCATATCCCTGGACAATTGCATGCCGGGCTCTGGGTGTTCGACACCGCCGACCGTGCTGCCATCAAGCCGATCGGCATGTTCCACCTGTCGGAACTGGCATCGCCCTACACCACCAAGGGCCAGCGCTTTGGCATGCATCAGTTCCAGGAGCATCTGGAGGATACACGTCTCTACTGTGCCTGGTTCGGCGGTGGCCTGCGTGTGATCGACATCAAGGATCCGACGCTGCCAACCGAAGTTGGTTTTTATATCCCCGAGCCGGTGGGCGGACAACCCGCACCACAAACAAACGACGTCGATACCGATGCGCGGGGCCTCGTCTACATTATCGACCGCTTCCGGGGCTTCGACATCCTGGAACCTGCGTGAGTGCTCAGAGGCACGCATCGGCGACTGGCATTACATCTGATCATCACTCCGTCAAATGAGGGGCACCGCCGTGACACCCGATCCCGTTGACCCGGACGATGACCCGCCTGAGGCATTGGCCGCCGATCTGATCATCCCCGCGCTCGGCAGTGGGTTGGCGCTGTACTATCTCGTTTCGACGATTGATCTCGCCTGGGAGGCGCGCGCGACCGGATCGACCATCGCTGGCGTACTGCTCTCGCTATGCGGGCTTTTCATCGTGCGCAGCCTGTTGCGGGCAAGGCGCGGCTCCGGCCGGTTCACGTTCGGCGATCTGTTTGAAAATTCAGGCTTCAATCGTCAGCGGTTGGCGCTGATCGGGCTGCTGATCGTGTTCATCGCAACCATCCCTTGGCTCGGCACGACACTCGGGATGTTTTGCCTGCTGTTGGCGTCGCTGCGGGTGATGGGGGTTACGAGCCCCAGGCAGCTGCTTGGCATTTCGCTATCGGCCTCGGTCGCGGTCTATGTGCTGTTCATTTTTCTGCTCAACAGCCGGATGCCGCGGGGACTGATTGAGAACGCGCTCGCTACTATCCTGCCGCCACTTGGAGGCAGTTGACATGGCCAGTGCCAGTCCTGAACTCATGCTCGAGCTATTTCTGCGCGCCTTGTCCTTGTGGTGGATTATCCTGCCGGCTGGCCTGCTTGGCATCGTGATTGGCATTCTTCCCGGCTTCTCGGCCCAGAACACGCTGATTATCCTGCTGCCGCTGACCCTCACCATGCCGATCGAAACGGCGCTTGCCTTTATGATCTCGCTGTACTGCGCGACCCAGCTTGGCGGCGGCATCCCGGCGATCCTCTTCAATATGCCGGGCGAAGGGGGAGCGGCCGCCACCACGCTCGATGGCTATCCCATGACCAAGAAGGGCATGGCGCAGCAGGCACTGGTCTGTTGCTTTGCGGCGTCCGCCTTCGGCGGCCTGATCACCACGCTGGCGACGATCGCGCTGTTGCCTTGGCTCTCCCAAATTGGTTTCTACTTCAAAAGCGTCGAAATGGTCGTGGTGATGGTGTTCGGTCTGACGTTGATTGCCGCGATCGCAGCCAAGGATCTGCTCAAAGGATTAATCGCAGGGTTCACGGGACTGATGATCGGCTCGATCGGTGCTGATCCGATTTACGGCACGGGGCGCGCGTCGTTCGGCGTGCTTGAGCTTTACGATGGCGTGCCGTTGATCCCGGCGCTCGTCGGATTGTTCGCCATCTCGGAGGCCTTCGAGATGCTGCGCACCGAGACCGTCGTCAGGCCCGAGGACCTGGAGCGGGCGCGATCGGCACGCTGGTCCGATACGATCGATGGTCTGCGCATCAATGCCCGCTACTGGTGGCAGACGGTATGGACATCGATGATCGGCCTCGTGGTCGGCATTCTACCGGGCGCTGGTTCAACGGTGGCTGCATTCCTCGCCTACCACTACTCGAAGCTGTTTTCAAAGACGCCTGAGTTGTATGGAACCGGCCACCCACCGGGCGTGATCGCGCCAGAATCCGCCAACAACGGCGTCACGTCGGGCACGCTCATTCCGGTGTTGGCGCTAGGCATTCCAGGCGGCACGACCGGTGCCGTCATGATGATCGTGCTCAGCTACCACGGCATAACGCTCGGACCTCGGCTATTCATCGAGAAGCCTGAAATTGCCTATGGCGTGTTCATGCAAATGACGGTCGCCTATCTGTTGATGGTCGCGATGATCCTGCCACTCGCCCGCTACATGAGCCGCGTGGTGTGGATACCCACCCGCTTTCTGGTGCCACTCATCCTGTCGCTGATCACAATTGCCGCCTTCGCCGAGCGTGAGTACATTTTCGATATGGGGCTCGCCCTGTTATTCGGTGTCATCGGCTATATCGCGCGCCGCAGCCGCTACGAAGTCACCGCGATGTTGATCGGCGTGCTGATGGGGCCGATGTTCGAAACCTATTTCCTACGCGCGCTCCGCATCGGCCAAGGCGATCCGATGGTGCTGTTCTCCTCCACCATCGGCAACGTGCTGTGGGTGATGGTGGCGATGGCGCTGCTGTTGCCCTGGCTGCGTAGCCGGGCAAAGCAGGGTGTTCTCGCCAAGACCGT
>JANNRP010000438.1:0-18683 GCA_031401535.1 Hyphomicrobiaceae bacterium
ATATTTCTCAAAGCCGCTGAAGGATCAGTTCGCTCGCGCTTTCGTCGAACGTTAGAGCAGGATCGGAACCAGCAGCATTGTCAGAGCGCTGTCCGTCGTCAGGGTGTTCTGGACATTTTGTCAACGGCACTTTGAATCTGACCCTGGTTTATCGTACTTGGCACATTGAATCTGCCCCACCCACGCTTAAACTCTTGCTTCCTTTGCCGCATTTGTCTTGCTCGCAGTCGTCGCGGCCGGACCAGGCTGTGGCCGGGCCAGGATGCCGGCTCGCCGCATGTCCTTGAGCCGGTAGCTCTCGCCCGAGATCTGCACGACGGTGGCGTGATGCAGGATGCGATCGAGCATGGCGGCGGTGAGAACCGCGTCAGCCGCGAAGGCGTCGCCCCAGCTGCCGAACGCCAGGTTCGATGTCAGGATCAGCGAACCCTTTTCATAGCGGCGCGCGATCACCTGGAAGAACAGGTTTGCCTGCTCGCGCCCGAACGGCAGATAACCGATCTCGTCGACGATCAGCAATTTCGGCGCCGCCACGATCCGGTGCATCACCTCCTTGATCCGCCCCTGCCGCTGCGCCACTTCGAGCGTGATGATCAAGTCAGCCGCAGTTGTAAACCGGACCTTCCAGGTCCTTTGCGCAGCCAACAATCCGAAGGCGATGGCGAGATGTGTTTTGCCGGTGCCGCGCGGGCCCAGCAGCACGATATTCTCAGCACGCTCGACAAAGCCCAGGTGCGGCCACTCGCGATCGATCGTGGTTTTGCTCAATTCGCCCTTGCGGTAAACCATGATGTGCGGTGTTCCTTGCAAAAAAACTCATCGGTGCTGATCCACCAAGCTCAGTGGCAACAGCGGTGGGCACTGTGATCTCGAGCCTTGCGTGCGGCTCGCAGAACGTCTATCGGTAATAGAACAAAAAGTGAACTACTGTCATGAGACCCGGCGTGCGCCGCCTCCGACGCCCCACTCCGACGACGCGGCCGTGAGCCTGGCACGAAACCAGTCGGAGAGCTGGGGCGGGAAACCTGCACGTCCGGTTCGATTAGCGGGGAGGGGAAACGGGCCGATGGCTTCATGCCAGCGATGCCGCGCCTCGCTTCGACTCTACGGGTCCGCACTTGTTCGTCGAGATGTGCGTTCAATCAATAGTAATGCCTGGGATAGTGCCTGGTATTAAATCCGAATATCAAAAAAATAAATAGCTAATTCATAGAGTTAACTGCTAGATTTGGAGCGGGTGAAGGGAATCGAACCCTCGTATTCAGCTTGGAAGGCTGCTGCTCTACCATTGAGCTACACCCGCGCTATCTGTGGACTACTGGTTCAACCTTTTGTCTCTCCATATCAGCTCTTCCACAGCATCTGTGGAAGAAATTTTCGCACATGGCAATCAAACACCCTGTGACGAGACTAAAAGCGAGCTTTTTTCCTTCCACACGTCGCCCACACCATTTCCACCCAGTGTGACAGCCTAAGTCGTTGTCCACACTCACCGCGTCATACAGCCAAACGGGCTGTTGCTCCATGCTATGATGCCTTCAATGCACCAAATCAAGTTCCGGGCATGGGATAAGAACGGCGAGAACTGGTACTACTACGACCTCGCCAAACTTGTGAACGGCATCCGAGACACACTAGCTCATGTGACGCAGGGTGACCGAAGAGTGAACAAGTACGAGCACGTTACCCTCTCAACCGGCCTCAAAGACAAGAACGGGAAAGAGATTTATGAGGGAGAGGTTTATCTTCGCAAAGGCATGATTGAGATTGAGGGTGTGGGCGAGAAACACGAAGAAGAACAGGCAGTCGTGCGAAATTTTATCGAGGATGTTTGGCACCTTCACCAATTCATTAGAAATGGCTTCAAGGTTGAAGTCATCGGCAACATTTACGAGAACCCAGAGCTACTCGATGGCGCACAACCGCAGCATCAACCCCAATCTTGACGGAATCGTCGCCACTCTCGCCGAATGGTCTAAAGGTCGCAACACCTTCACTTTCTATCTATTTGGCAGTCAGGTTCGCGGTGACACCCACGCAGGTAGCGACGTAGACGTCTTTGCCGTTTGGAACGACCGACCGACCGACGAAGACACCGAATGGTGGACAGCCCAGAACGGAGAAGAGTTCGCTTCAATCAGCAGCCGTCTGCCCGGCAAATTGCACCCTCAGTACCGTGGCGACCCCCTGGAACCCGACATCCTCAAAGCCGCTGAAAATCCCATCCTTCGTCGAGACAATATCATCTGCATTTGGACACCTCCAAAGTCGACACTAAAGCGAGACTAATATCCCTTAATCTCTTGAAATCATTACACAGTTTAAACTTTTGGTGTCATGACAGGGCGTGGGGGCAGGTTGGGTAGCGGACCACAGGCTCAAACTCGATCACGTTTTACGGCTGTGTAGAATAGCACATTTTTACGTAGATGAGACAGCCGACAATCATCGGTGATCCGCAGCTGCCAATGGCAGCTACGTGCTAGCCCTGTGCGCCAATCACATTCCAGCCGCGCGCGCCGTCACCAAGCGACTCGTGGCCAACATCCGTCACTAGGATAGTGTCCTCAAGCTTTATAAAGCCGCGTTTTGGATGGCGCATCGTCGTCTCGAGTGAGAGCACCATGCCGGATTGCAATGGACGGTCGGCGTCATACCCGGGATACGACGTTGTTTTACCCATATGCCTCAGTCGTGGTGCTTCGTGACTGACTAGACCCATGCCGTGCGCCAAGAAGTCCGTGTAGGTTTTGCCCGCATGGCCCTCGACCAGTGCATCGCCGACGACAAGGATGTCGCCGCCCCGAACACCCGGCTTTACTACGGCGCGCGTTGCTTGCTGCACGCTCTCGATCCAACCCAGCAAGTCGACCAGTTCGCTATCGACCTTGGTGCCGATGTACCCCATGCGGCAGAGATCACCGATGTAGCCATGCGCGTTAGCCCCCGAGTCGATTGACAGGATGTCGCCCATTGCCAGCTTTTGCCCCGATGGCGCACGGTTGAGGCTCATCCCTGCTGTAATCAGACAATAGTCGAACACCAGACCTCGCTCGACTTCGGCACACCGCAGTATATCGACGATCTCAGCCTTGGACCCGCCAGGGACGCAAGCAGCGAATGCTACCATCATCGACTCAACAACCTTTTCCGAGGCCATTCGGAGATAGTCAATTTCCTGTTGTGTTTTTATCGCTCGGAGGCGTTCGAGTGGCAGGAACGCGTCGCCGATATCGATATTGCCAAGTCCCTCCTGCAGCGCCGACGCGCCAGAAACGGGTAAAAAATCTCCCTCAACGCCAACGTGTCGGACCCCGCCCAGAGCTCTGATGTGCTTAGCCGCGCGCTGCATCGTCTCGGCCGGCGTCAGTGACGTGAGGTCAAGCGCTGGTGTCCAGAACTTGCCAAGCTCAAGTTCGAAATTTTCGTTGCGGCAACCAATGTATGCCGCGTTCTCTGGTTTGCCTTTTTGATACACGACTGCATTTTGATAGCGGCTGACGCCGATAGCATCCATCGTTTCATAGAAAAAGAAGCGATACCCGCCAAGCAAGTATTGAATGTTGTGCTTGGACGTCGCAATCAATACATCCAGTCCGGCGTCGTCCATGAGTTCGTCGAGCCGCTTCGTGTCGAACGGAATTGGCTTCCGGATTTGCTTGGTCGGCTCTGCCTTCATCACCACACCCCTTGACTGCCCTACTGGGCCAGACCGGCATCACAGTGTACAGCGGATGGGCCGGTGCTGCGATCCTACCCCGGCGACATCGTTAGACTCTTTCGGCTTAACGCCGGTTCATTGCACCTGACCTGAGGTGACCAAGCGCGTGTACTGCCTGCTGACACACCGCCGTTATCCAGAATGTCGATGTAAGATCTGATCGGACATACTGCAGGTACGGGCTTGCGCGACAGTAGCGTCACAGCAATGAGCATTGCAAGCTCGGAGCATGTTGCCTCTATGGGCACCTGGACTGTATGACAAACGGCCGCCGGACGGGACTATGGCGACTGATCGCAAAGTCAAAGCTGAATACTCAGCAAACTCAGGGTATTGCGCCTAGCGTCAGAACCTGCACGTCGCATTCCGCAAATTGCAGATCGTAAAACGTGCGTGCCGACGTAGTCCATCACTCTTTGAGACCAAACATTCAGCTGCCTTGTTCGGCCTGATGCGCCATCACCAGTTCCGCCATGCTGTTGAATACGAAATCCGTGTGCGGCATCGTACCGGGGTTCATGGTTGCGCCAAATCCCTGGTCACCATGGCGACGGAAGATCCATGCGGACTTCAGCCCCACCTTGTTGGCCGGTCCATGGTCGTGGAACATGCTCTCGGCCGTATGTAGGATCTCAGATTTCTTCACGCCGAGTGAGACTAGGTTTTCCAGCATGTAGTCGAAATTGCGCAGATCCGGCTTGTAGGTGCCAATATCCTCAGCTGTATAAATCGCGTCGAAATCGACCTGGAGCCGTTTGTTGCTCAACGCAAAACTGCTATTATCAACGTTGGATAGGATTATCAGCTTATAGTACTTTTTTAGGTATTGGAGCGATGCCGCTGTGTCCGAAAAGGCTGGCCAATCGCCGACCGAACGACCATAGGCGAGGCACTCTTCCCAGCTGACAGTTATGCGCCACTCATCGGCGAGCCGCTTATAAACTACGGCCAGCAGTTCCCGATAAGTCTTGGTCGGCGTAAATCGCTGCTGCATCGATTCATGACGCGCGTGCGCCTCCAGGATTGCATCGCGTGACAGTATCGGCCGGATCTTTGAGGTCAGTGGCAGCAACGCCGCCGCCATTCCGGATTCCCAGTCGATCAGTGTGCCGTAGCAATCGAACGTCAGCGCCTTGAAATCCGATAGTGGCATGCGCCGCTCTCCTGATTGAAGCCGTCGGCTATTGGTTGATTTGTGCAAGCATGCGCCAAGATGATCGCGTGCGGCAAGACTGTTGCATTACGTCATGGGAACGCCGTGCATCCGCTTCAGGTAGTTGCGGTAGTCTTCGGCCTCACTCCTGGTCCGTGCAGAATCCCAGCCATAGACGTCGGCGACCGCCTCGGCTGCCTTGTCGGCGGAATTGAACCCCATCGTCCTAGTCCATCCTGCACCAACGCGGCGAAACATCAGATCGACCAAGCTGGTCGCATGCTCGTGGCGTGCTGCGAAGACGAGATCGGCAATCTTGGCATTCGTCCAATCATCAACCACTGCAGGGGAGTTCTGGTTGTCAGGGAATTTGCGTGCGCCATAGTTCACGGTCTGCGCCGGTCGCACCGCCTTCAGTCGACGCTGAACCAGTTTGACCATCTCAGTGCCGGCCGAACGGTGCGTCATCACCGGGCCTGCGGTCATAGCATAGACGCCGGGCATGCCCGAGGTAGCGAGGTCATGCACATCTCGCGAGCGTTTGCCCATAGGCAGCGCCGGATCGTAGCTTAGCGGGCGTACTCCGGCCCACGTAAACAAGATATCGGAACGTTTGAGATTCAAGTCCGGCAACAAATAGTTACCCTCCGCCAGCAGACCATCGATTTCGTCGTCGTCAGCGCGGATCTCGTCGAGGTTGCCGTCGTAAACCGTTTCAGTTGGCCCGAAATAATGCATCCCGCGCCAGGGAATGCAGTACAGTGGTTCTCTCTTCCTATTGAACGTGACGATGCCGTTGTCGGCGCATTCGGGCGGCAATTGCACCATCAAGTGGACGCCCTTGGTACCAAGGATTTTTCGCGGGCGCGGCGCGCCAGAGGCGCCATTGACCTTGTCGATCCAGATACCCGCCATGTTGAGTACTAGCTTGGCCTCGATCGTCGCTGCTCCACCGACTTGGACATCGGATAACTCGATTTCCCAGGCCTCATTGCGGTTTGTCATCTTGGTCACGGCTGTGTAGTTGCGAACGGTCGCTCCGAGATGTTCGGCGTCGAGTACGGCATCGACACACAGCCGCTCCGGCCACTCGAACTGATATTCAGTGAAAGCGCCGATCGACTGTAATCGGTCCCAGTCACGCAAGCCACTCACCAGTGGGATAGACTTCGCGGTCTTGGGTGAGATCATCCGTTGCTCAAGCGGTATGTCGGTTGGCGCCATCGAGGCCAGCAGTCCCAAACCGAGTTTGACCTGCCAGGTACGGTAGGTTGAGTCTTTCCAGATCGGAAAATGAAAATTGAGCGGGCGCACCCGTTCCGGCGCGGTCAGGACAATTTGTCGTCGGGCCTCCATCGCAAGCTTTGCCATCCGCATGGCAGTGCGCAAGCGCAACGGATGCAGGGCGAATTCGAACATCGAAGCACCGGGTGCGAGGTATCGCAGCCCACAATGCAGCAATCGGCTTGATCGGCTCGACGAGCCTGAACCATAGTCACCTTTCTCAACCAGCATGACTGAGTAGCCCGCCCCAGCAAGATGCTGGGCGGCGCTGGCACCATTGACGCCAGCGCCGATTACGCAAACATCAAACTTGATTTTATCGAGGGTCCCGATTGCAGTCCGCATGTCCAACCTCCGAGGTCGACGGCAATCATAGAAAGAGAATTCACTGCTGCATCACGAACAGGCCGCATGACAGCCATGCTGATGTCAGTGCACGCCGATCGCTATTTGACGCGGGTCCCCCGCGCCGATAGCCTCCTTTTACTGGGAATTTGTCTGGGAGGGTAAGATGAGCAGCGATAGCTTCAAGTCTGGACTTCGGCGCCGCGATTTTCTCGGATCATCGGTTGCTGCGATAGCAGCGACGCAATTTCCATTTTCCTCCAGCGCCTGGGCTCAAGGCGCGTCCACTCTGCGGGCGGGCATCACCGGTTATAACGTCATCAACACACTCGACCCCGGCAAGGCGACCCTGATCCCGGAGTTCTATGTCATCTGGGCCTTGTACAATGGGCTGATGAAGCTCGACAACAACTCTAACCCGGTCCCCGATCTAGCGGAAAGCATCAAGGCTGAGGGCAATGCCCTCGAGTTCAAGCTGCGCAAGGGTGTCAAGTTCCACGACGGTTCGGAGATGACGTCCGACGACGTGAAGTTCACGCTCGAACGTCTGCTCGACGATAAGTTCGCCTCGCCGAATAAGAGCAAAGTCTCGGGTCTTAGTGCAATCGAAGTGCCGGATGCGACCACGGTTCGGCTGGTGACCAAGGAAGCGTTTGCGCCATTGTTAACTTTCCTTTCGAATGCACGCACCGGAACGCAGGTGCTGTCCCGCAAGGCGGTTGGCGCAGTCGGTGACGATTTTGGCAAGAAGCCGATCGGCACTGGCGCCTATTCGCTGAAGGACTGGGTGCCTGGCGAACGCGTTTCACTGGCGGCATTCCCCGGCTATTTCGGCGGTGTACCCAAGATTACGACCATAGACATGCCTTTGATCGCAGAAGAGTCGAGCGGCGTGACCGCGCTGCTCGGCGGTCAGATCGACCTCACGTCGACAGCGCCGTTCGCTGACGTTCCTAGTCTGGAAAAAAACGCGACGATCACAGTATTGAAGCAGGCTGGCCTCAATTGTCGGTTTGTGTCCCTTAATCATCGCAAGGCGCCATTCGACGATCCCGCTTTTCGTCGCGCCTGCTCGATGGCTTTCGATCGTAACGCTATGGTGCGCGCGGTACTGTTCGGTGAGGGCGTGACGGCACACGGCCTCATTCCGCCGTCGATTAGCTATGCCTATGGTGGCAACAATCGACCACTGTGCCTCTATGATCCAGCAAAGGCGAAGGCGGAACTCGCCAAATCCAAATATCCGAACGGCGCCGAGGCAGAGATCATGACCTGGGGCCAGTCGTGGTGGAAGCGCATGGCGGAAGTGTTCGTCGCCCAGTGCAATCAGACGCTAGGCACCAAATTCACCGTGCAGGTCACCGAAGCAAACACCGTCTTCCAGCGTCACAAGTCGGGTGACTACCAGGGCTCTGTGTGGGGCTGGCTCGGCCTGCTTGACGCCGACGAGTACATGTATGACATCATCCACACCAAGGGCTGGCGGAACTTCTACGGATACTCGAACCCAAAGGTCGACGACCTGCTGGATCGCGCCCGGCGGGAACTCGATCAGGTCAAACGCGGCGCGCTTTACAAGGAAGCCGAGAACACCATGATCGAGGACATGCCCGTGGTGCCGCTATTCGTGTCGAACGTGCATAATCTTATGACCAAAAAAGTGCAGGGCTTCAAGCAGTTACCTTACTCCAACTGGGGTGACCAGTTCGCCGGAATGAGCCTCGCATAGGAGGCGCTGTCTGGTCGGCCGGACCCGGAGGCACAACGCAGTATGGTGTGGACGAGATATGTCGGCGGTCGTCTTCTGGCGCTCGTTGTCACTGTGCTGGTCGGATCGGTCGTCGTATTTCTGATTATGAAGGCGGCGCCCGGCGATCCTGCAGTCGCCGCGCTCGGTGAGAGTGCGCGGCCGGAACTGGTCGCTGCTTTTCGAGTCAAGCACAATCTCGACTTGCCGTGGGTGCTTCAATATAGCCGCTGGCTGGCCGGGGTCGTGCGCGGCGATTTCGGCTTGTCGCTTACGGTAGCGAGTGACCGTGCAATCTCCGGCCTGATCTCGGCGCGACTGCCGAATACGATCTTTATCGGCATGATGGCGCTGGTGATCGCGGTCATATTGTCGATGATCGCCGGCACGATCGCGGCACTCAGACGTGGCAAGCTTGCCGACACGATCGCAACCTCGCTCGCAGCGCTCGGTATCTCGATGCCCGATTTCTGGTTGAGCTATGTGCTCATCCTGGTGTTCGCATTAGGGCTCGGCCTATTCCCGGCTTACGGCTTCATTGCACCGGGTCAATCTTTCACCGGTGCGCTCTATTCCGGTTTCCTGCCAGCATTGGCGGTTTCGGCGCCGCTAGCCGCAGTCTTTGCTCGCACCCTGCGAACGGCCCTGCTCGAAACTGGCAACAAGGACTATGTGGTGGCCGCGCGGTCGTTCGGATTTCATCCGGCTTACGTGTTCGTGCACTGGATTTTCCGGAACGCACTGATCCCCTATATCACCATCATCGGACTGCAGATCCGCTACATTCTGGGTGGCGTCGTCGTCATCGAGCGTATCTTCGGCATATCCGGCATCGGCTCGTTGATGGTCGATGGTGCATTTGCGCGCGATTATCCCGTGGTGCAGGCGTGCGCTGTCGTGTTCCTTGTCATCGTGCTGTCGGTAAATTTGGTAGTGGACGTCATCTGCAGCCTGCTTGATCCCAAGAGAGCACGGTGATGGCGGCACTCTTCCTAACCCTTTGGAGCAACCGCACAGCACGGGCCGGCGTCATCATTGTCGGATTATTTCTGCTTGCGGTCTCGGTTGGCGGCGCGCTGATGCCGTACTCGGCGACCGAAATGGATTTTATCAACCTGCTCACGCCACCAGCCTGGGAGCACCCATTCGGGACGGATTCTTTTGGCAGGGACGTACTCACTCGCGTTCTGCTCGGTGGCCGCGTGTCGTTGGCGATTTCCGTCACCGGCGTGGCGCTAGCGGCAATGATCGGTATTCCAACAGGACTGGCTGCCGCTTGGTACGGCGGCTGGAGCGACCAGCTGTTGATGCGGTTCGCCGACCTGCTATTCGCTTTCCCAAGCTTCGTGTTGGCGCTGTTCCTGATGGTGGTGCTGGGCTTCGGCGTTACCAATGTGATCCTGGCAATCGCGCTGGTCTATGTGCCGATCTTCGCCAGGCTGGCGCGCAATCTGGCGCTGACCGTGCGCGAGGAACCCTATGTGCAGGCGGCCCGCCTAATGGGTCAGTCGACGGCGCGCATACTCGGTCGAGAGATCCTGCCCAATATCATGGCACCGCTGATGGTGCAGGCCTCAATCTCGATCGCTTTTGGCGTAATCATCGAGGCAGGCTTGAGCTTTCTGGGTCTTGGGGTGCAGCCACCGACGCCGTCGCTTGGCGTAATTATGGCAGACGGCCGCGAGTATTTCAATCAAGGGCCTTGGGTGCTGACGCTAGCCGGTCTGTTCATCTCCTTCGGCTTGCTGGGCCTCAACCTGCTGGGTGATGGTTTGCGCGATCTGACGGACCCCAAGCTGCGCGAGAGGAGCAGCTCATGAGCGCAGGCGTTGCCATCGAGCCGCCGCTGCTCGAAGTAAAAAATCTATCGGTGCGGTTCCGGATGGGCAGCGTCGACATGCTGGCCGTACGCCGCGTTGATCTCGAAATCCGCCGTCAGGAAGTGCTAGGCATCATTGGTGAATCGGGATCCGGCAAATCGGTCACCGGCTTATCGATCCTGCGCCTGCTGCCAGGGCACGCGGCGGTGACCGCCGATCGATTGCGGTTCGCGGGTCGCGAACTGCTGGCGCTCGACGACGAGGCGTTCCGGAAGTTGCGCGGGACCCACCTAGCCATGGTGTTCCAGGATCCGGTGGGCGCCTTCAATCCGGCCAAGTCAATCGGCTGGCATCTCGATCGAATCATAGCCCGTGCTGCCACCCGCGCGGACCGCCTGGGGCTCGATTTAACCCAGAATGCAAACCGCTGGCTCAGCGATGTCGGCATCGCCCATCCCGAACGGATATTGCCGCTTTATCCACACCAGCTCAGCGGCGGCATGCTGCAACGGACGCTGATCGCTCTATCGGCGGCGCTGCAGCCTGATCTGCTGATCGCCGACGAACCGACGACCAACCTGGATAACATCGTGGAGCGACAGATCATCGGGCTGTTTCGGCGTCTCAAGGATAAGCTCGGCTCGGCGATCATTTTCATCACGCACGACATCTCGCTGGCGGTGGGCCTATGTGACCGTATCGCCGTGATGTACGCGGGCGAGATCGTAGAGACCGGGCCGGCTGAGACCCTGTTCCGCAACCCAGCTCATCCTTATACTGCCGGTCTGATCGAGACTTCGCGTCAACTGGACGAGCGCGTTGGACGGCTTAAGGAAATCCCTGGTGAGCTGCCGTCGGGCTCCCACCGCCCACCCGGCTGCTTGTTCGCGCCGCGCTGTGGATTTGCGACCGATGCCTGCCGCGCAGCGCCTCCGGCTAACGTAGCGTTCAGCGCTGACCACAGCGTGCGGTGCATTCGCCATGGCTGAGCCGATAAAGCCACTGGTCGAAGCGTCGGAGCTGGTCGTCAGTTTCGCCCAGTCAGGTGGCGGCGAATTTCGCGCCGTCGACGATGTAAGCTTGACGATCGCACCGGGCGAAGTGGTTGGTCTTGTCGGTGAATCCGGCTCGGGCAAGACCACCCTCGCCAAGACGATCCTGCGGCTCTACAGGCCCGCAGCTGGCACGCTGCAGTTTGATGGCCGCGACATAACCCGGCTCGGCGAAAGCGCGTTGCGGCCGATCCGTCGTCAAATGCAGATGGTCTTCCAGGATCCGCTGTCGTCGTTCAATCCGCGCGTGCGTATCGGCGACGCGGTGGCACTGCCATTGCGCTTGCACAGGCGCGGCACGGCCAATCAGATCGAAAGCAAGGTCAAAGACCTGTTGTCCAGCGTCGGTCTCGGGCCGCAGTTCGCGACCCGCTATCCGCACGAAATGTCCGGCGGTCAGCTGCAACGTGTCGCAATTGCCCGCGCGGTTGCGGTCGAACCACGCCTGATCGTTGCGGACGAAGCTGTCAGCAAACTCGACGTCTCGGTCCGGGCCCAGATCTTGAACCTATTGCGTGACGTGCAGGCCTCCACCGGTGTAGCATTGCTGTTTATCACTCATGACCTGCGTGTGGCCCGCTACTTGTGCGACCGGATCGGCGTGATGTTCTTCGGTCGAATGGTAGAACTCGGAGCGACCGAGGACGTTTTCGCCCAACCGCGCCATCCTTATACCCGCGCCCTGCTTTCGACACTCGACGATGATGGAGGCGAACTGGTGACCCTTGAGCCACCGGCGCCAGCAGCGAGTGGCGGCTGTCGATATCGCTCGCGCTGTCCAATTGTGCGCCCCAAATGCGCCACGCACCGGCCCGAGCTGCAGGCCGTCGCCGATGGCACGCAGACGGTAGCCTGCCCCTATGTGCTCAGTGGTTGACCATCTACGAGTCTGCCAGCATCTTCCTTCGCCAGATCCAGCGCGATCCGCAGCAGCCGGTGGCTCGCCGCACGCGACTTCCATCCCGCATGCGCGGTCAGCGTGACGTTCGGCAGCACGGTCAATGGGTGGCCAGCTGGCAACGGCTCGGTTGCAAAAACGTCGAGTGCGGCATGCCTTATGACGCCACCTTGCAGAGCAGAGATCAAGGCTGTCTCGTCGATAAGCGCTCCACGGGCGGTGTTGATCAGTAGCGCACTCGGCTTCAACAATGCGAGCCGCGATGCATCAATGAGGCCCTTGGTTTCCGGCACTAGCGCGAGATGCAAGCTTACCACGTCCGAGGTAGCAAGCAGATCGTCGAGTGCCACGGACCGGGCCGGTACACCTGCGGGTATGCCGGAGCGGTTCCAGGCAATAACGTCCATACCGAAGGTCG
The DNA here is from genome assembly GCA_031401535.1 of Hyphomicrobiaceae bacterium. Lineage (GTDB taxonomy): Bacteria > Pseudomonadota > Alphaproteobacteria > Rhizobiales > Hyphomicrobiaceae > JAKFWF01. The sequence continues at coordinate 12,439 of JANNRP010000438.1, forward strand.
CTCCGATATGCGCCATTTCCGAGCCGACGCTACCCAAACCGATCAAGCCAAGCGTACGCCCCCGCAACTCGATGCCTTCGCTGACTGACCATCGGCCCGCACGCAGATTGCGATCCATCGCCGCTACATCGCGGGCCGCGGCGAGCAGCAAAGCAAACGTATGCTCGGCAACGGTGCGGTCGCCATAGCCACGGATTGTACGTATGCGAATACCGCGCCGCTCGATCGCCGTCATGTCGACGTAGCTGGACGCGCCGGTGCCGAGAAACACGATCGATCGCAATAGCGGTGCGCGGGCCAGCAACGCATCATCCATCATCGTGTGGCCGTTGAGCACAATCGCCGCGTCCGCCATCAGATCGGCGAGTTCGCCCGAACTTGGGTCGCCGTCGAACACCCTCATGCCGACGAGTGGCCCGATCTCGTCGAGCAGGCTGCGCATCAGCGGCGAGCAATCGATATAGACTACTTTGGCGTTGGTCATAACGCCCTGCACAGCCGCATTGAATCCAGTACGGCGGCTTGCACGTTGCGGCTGGCGACGGCATCGCCGACCCGGTGCAACTCGAACAAGCCAATCGGATTGATTGTGGACGGCTGCTCCTGAAGTGCCAGCAATGCATCAATGTCGGTGACGCCGGCGTTCGAAGCGTCGCCACGCAAGTCGTGATAGATGCCGTCGGCCGGAATCGTGCCATGTTCGACGATCAGTTGATCGGTGACGTGCTCAATGGCTTTGGCTGTCGCCAGATTGCGAAACACTACGTGGAGGCGGTTGCCGCGCCGCTCAACCTTTTCAATCTGGTGGTCGAAGTGCATCGGGACGCCAAACTCGTAAACGCGCTTTTTCCAGATGATGCGCTCCGCATAGGTCAACTCCTGCGCGAGCTGGTTGTCGATCGAATAGAACACTAGCTGTCGGCCGTCGCGGGCGGCGAGTTCCATTACCTGCGCCGCTGGATGTCGGCCGGTGCCGTCATAGACCAAGACATCGGTGCCCAGGGGAACGGTGCCCCCGATCACATCCCAGGCCGAGGTTACATGCTCAGCGCCGTTGATCCATTCGATATCTGGCGTACCGCCGGTCGCGACGATTACAACATCGGGTTTCAGTGCCAGCACATCGTCGCGCTCAGTATAAGTATTGAGGCGCACGTCGACGCTGAGCCGCTCCAGTTCGGCACGGCGCCAATCGACGATGCCGATTACATCACGGCGCCAAGTGGCGCGAGCAGCCATCAGCAGTTGCCCGCCGAGCTGACTGGCGGCCTCTAGAAGCACCACTTTGTGGCCACGCATAGCCGAAACGCGCGCCGCCTCGAGGCCGGCGGGGCCGCCGCCGATCACGACCACCTTGCGTCCGGCTCGTGGCGATCGCGTGATCTCGTGCGGCAGGATTTTTTCGCGGCCGGTAGAAGGATTGTGCAGGCAGCTCGGCCGGTAGGGCGACTGGCAATGTGTGGCGCCGACGCAGGGCCGTATCTCCTGCTCGCGACCGGCAATAATCTTCGAAACCAGATGCGGATCTGCGATCTGCGCCCGGGTCATGGCCACCATGTCGAGTAGTCCCTCGGCAATGGCATGGCGGGCACTGGCAACATCGGCGACGCGGGCGGCATGGAACACTGGAAGTTTGACCTCCCGCTTGAAGGCGCCGACGTGCTTCAGCCACGGCGCGATGCCGGACGCCATGCCCGGCATGTTGTCGACCGCGAGCCCGATCTCGGTATCCATCCGACCGTAGATGGCATTGAAGAAATCGATCTGCCCGGTGCGCTCGAAGATTTTGGCGATCTCCAGGCATTCCTCAAAGTTCATGCCCACCGGTCCCTCATCGACCACGTAGCGGAAGCCGAGCAGGAACTTGTCGCCAACCTGCTGGCGCATTTCCTCATAAACCATCAGGCCGAAGCGACAGCGGTTCTCGACAGAGCCGCCCCACTTGTCCGTGCGACGGTTCATGCTGGGCGATAGGAACTGGCCGATCAGGTGGCCGCCGGCCAGTGTTTCGATGCCGTCGAGGCCGCCCTCCTGGCAGCGCTTTGCGGCGGAACCATAGGCCTTGATCACGCGGGCGATGTCATACTCGTCCATTTCCTTCGGGAAGCTGCGGTGCAGCGTCTCGCGGATCGGCGAAGGCGCGATCGTCGGTAGCCAGTTGGAGGCGTAAGGCTCGCCGCGCCGACCCAGGTGTGTGATCTGACACATGATCGCGGCGCCATGGGCATGCACGCGCTCGGAGAACTGTTGAAGATGCGGGATCACTTCGTCGACACCGACGTTCAGCTGCCGGAAAATATTTGGACTGTCTGGCGCAACGTTCGATGAGCCGCCGAACATGGTCAGCGCCAAGCCGCCCTTCGCCTTCTCGGCGTGATAGAGTTGGTAGCGCTCGGTCGGCATGCCGTTTTCCTCGAGCCCGCAGGCGCGGCTCGTGCTCATGATCCGGTTTCGCAGAGTGAGATGGCGGATCTTGAGCGGAGCGAGCAGCGGATCGGAGCGGCGGCGCCCGGTTTGGGTTGCTGCTAGGTCAGGTCGCGTCATGCTTGATGCCTCGCGTTTTGGGGTCCGTTAGAACTATGCGGTTCGGCGAGGTCGATCCGCAAGCACATGCAGAGGGCCGAGCTGCGGTTCAGCCTTGCGTTTTGCTGCAGCAATTATTTTATGGAGTTCGCACGCCGATCGATGCCGTCGACCCGCGCCGCTGAGGGCTGACAGTGTGCTGCGATCTCCTCGATTCAAACCATCGGAATTTGAGTGTCATGGATGTAACCTTCAGCTCCCCAAAGCTGGAATGCGCCAAGCCTGCCAGACTGCTGCTAGAGGCGTGCGTCCCGTTCCCCAAACAAGCCCGCGCTGTAAATTGGCAATCAGGCATCACAACAGGATTTTCTCGCATTAAGAAATAGATTTTATCAATTGCACAAATAAGGCATTGATTGACTCTACTGAATTTCTGCGACGCGCGCGCAGGTGAGTTCACGGGAACGTCCGTGTGCAACAACGGAGACCTGCGATGAGTAGCCGTGATCGACGTAAAAGCCCTATTTTTAGGATAATATTGGCGGATACAACAACATACAGACCTCGCAATCTGCGGTTCTTCGGGTCAGGTTAAAGCGAATTCGCCAGCATCATTTTGCACTAAAGGCTTGTGACAAAATCCCACTATATCGGTTGACATCCCACATGGTAAAAATATGCTTAAGGTGGTCTCAATTGTCACCAAAAGAATAGAACGAGGAAGCGCTGTGAAATTCGAACGGGTGGTGGTGACCGGTGGCCTTGGTCGGCTCGGCCGCTCGGTTGTCGAGCGTCTCGCACCATTGGCTGATGTGACGGTGCTTGACGTGGCTGAGCCTACTGTGCCGCTGTCGGCAGGTGTGAAATTCAAGCGCGCTAACATGACTGATTATGATGCGGTTTTGGACGCGTTTCGTGGGCAGGATGCGGTAGTCCATCTCGCCGCCATTCCCAATCCGCGCACCGCCCCACCTGCGGTCACGTTCAACACCAATGTGCAGGGTGCCTGGGTGGTGATGCAGGCCGCAGAGGATGCCGGCATAAGACGTGTGTCCGTGGCCTCGAGTGATTCGGTATTCGGCCTGTCGTTCAATCCACCGGACTGGCCGCCCAAATACTTGCCGGTCGACGAGGCCCATCCGTGTCGACCGACCGAGTTCTATTCGCTGAGCAAGTACATCACCGAGACGATCGCACAGAGCTTCGCTGCGCGTCACAAGCTCGAGGTATTTGCCATCCGTCCGGTGCACGTGGTGTTTCCGCCCGAGTTTCCGGAGCTGGTCGCGCGGGGCAGTGATCCACAAAACTATCACTTCTGGGCATATGTGTCGCCTCAGGATGTGGCCCAGGGCTTCCACAAGACACTGATTGTGGACTATTGCGGCTTCGACACATTTACGATCTCAGCCGCCAATGGACTCAACACCAAGCCGACGCTGGAGTTCGCAGTCGAACGTTGGGGCAAACTGCCGGAAATCCGCCGACCCGATTATTACTCCAAAAATCCTTACGCCTCGGTGCTCGATATTACTAAAGCGCGAGAGATCCTTGGCTACGAGCCAACGAGCGACTGGCAAACCATGCACGATGCACGCACCGTCGGTGGCTGATCCGGAGATCGAGAATATGACTGGTGATCATATTGCTGCATTCGGCGTGAACTCATACTCCTATACATTCGACTATACCGCCGAGCGCTTCCTGAGCGAACTCGCCGGGCGTGGCTTCCGATCGTTCGAGCTGATGATCTACCCTGGTCATCTATGGCCGAAGACAATGACGGCCACTGACCGCACTGCCTTGCGCAAACGTATCGAGAGTCTCGGCGTCCGCGTCGTCAGTCTCAACATGCCGAATCTCGACGTCAACATCGCCGCGGCTTCTGAGGATGTGCGCAATGTATCGCTGGAGCACTTGGAACGCGCCATCGCACTGGCAGGCGAGATCGGTGCGCCCGGCGTTATCATCGGTCCCGGAAAGGCAAATGGCCTGTATCCGATGCGGCGCGAGGAACTACTCGGCCATTTTCATCGCGGCTTCGAACGATTGGTCCTCGCCGCAAAGAAGGCTGGAACGAAGCTTTACGCCGAGAACATGCCGTTCGCTTTCCTGCCGCGCATCAGTGATCTGATGAAGGAGGTAGAGCGATACGACGCAAATATCGTGCAAGTTGTCTACGACGTTGCCAATGGGCATTTCATCAAGGAAGACATCGCGGCAGCGCTCCGTTTGGCGGCACCACGCCTTGCCCTGGTCCATCTGTCGGATACCGCCCAATCAGTTTATCGACACGATCCGATCGGGCTCGGGGATGTTCCATTTCACTTGGTGCCGCCTGTGTTGGCCGAGATCGGGCATCGCGAGCGACCAATTCTAGAGGTGATCTCAACTGAGGCCGACGCTACCATTGAGGACAGCGCCCGACGGCTCGTTGCGGTTGGCTTCAAACAGTTGGCTGCATAGAATAGCTCGCCAAAAGAACTCACCTCCGCTGCAAAACAATGAGGAATGGACTGGGGCGCCTGAGTGTTACGGGTTGGAAAATGGAGAGATAGAATGCTGCGCATAAAGGGTGCAGCATGCATTGGCATCGTCTTGTGCGCGCGAAGGTTACGTACGTTTTCGGAATATGCGGGCGCGGCAAGCCTTGCCTGCTCGATGTCCACGTCGATGCAAATGTTCTCCCGCCTTCGACTGGAACTTGGTCCTTACCGCCATTGCTCCACAAGGAGCCCGTATTTGGAAAGCCCTTTGTGGGCTGATCGTTGGAATCGATTGCAAGGCAAGTCACGCTGAGAAAGGCATTAGATAATGGCACGTGTTCTGGTTACAGGTGCGAACGGCTTCATCGGCTTTGCGGTGGCAGAGGCTTTGGCTAGCCGCGGCGACGACGTCATCGCTACTGATCTGGCGGCTGGTCCGCGACTGCGGTCGCTTCTCGATACGCGCCCAAATGTCAGCTGGCATCCCGGCGAAATCACCGAATGGCCGCACGTCGTTGGGTTGGTTAAGAACCAAACGCCCGACAAGATCGTGCACTGCGCTGCGGTCGTCGGCGTCCCGGCTTCGGTGGGCTCGCCGATCGGCACGTTCCGGGTGAACATCGAGGGCACAATCACCGTGCTTGAGGCGATGCGGCTGTTCGGCGTGAAGCGCATGGTCAATATAAGTTCAGAGGAGATCTACGGCCCCTTCGAGACCGATACAATCGATGAGATGCATAGGTGCCTGCCGACCAAGCCCTATGGAATCTCCAAGTTCGTGGTCGAACAGGTGTGTCGTGACTATGCCGCAGCCTATGGCCTTGAATGCATTCACACTCGTACGTGCTGGGTTTATGGGCCCTATTTTCCCCGCGCACGCGCGCCGCGAAACTTGCTCGATGCAGCGATCGAAGGCAGGGCGCTAAATCTGCCCGGCGGCGGCAGCTACGCCGTGGACCAAGTCCACGTCGCCGACGTGATCCAGGGCGTGTTGCGGGCGCTCGACAAGGATCGGCACCGCTTTGACGCCTATCATATCACTACTGGGCGCGCGGTTTCCTTTAACGAGGTCGTGACCATCATCAAGGAGCGGCTGCCCAAGGCGGAAATCTCGCATGGCGATGGTCCGCTGCGGTTTGTCGACGGCACCGAGGCCGTGAAGAAGGGCGCACTGTCGATCGAGCGCGCCCGGTCTGAGCTCGGCTATCAGCCGCAATGGGACATGCGGCGTGGCCTCAA
>JANNRP010000439.1:0-2100 GCA_031401535.1 Hyphomicrobiaceae bacterium
CCGTTCCGGCCCATGAGGCACAGCACCTGCCCCTGCTCGACCTCAAACGAGACGTTCCGAAGGATATGGCTCTCGCCGTAGTAGACGTTGAGATTATCGAGCCGGAGCATGAGATTCCTTCTGCCGACCCAAGTAGATTTCCCGCACGCGCGGATCGGACTGCACCGTATCCACCGGCCCTTCGCAAATCACCGCCCCCTCGTGCAACACCGTGACCGTCCGCGCGATCTGCCGCACGAACGCCATGTCGTGCTCGATCACGATGATCGCGTGCTTCTCCGCCAACGACTGGAGCAACAGGCCCGTCTGCTCCGTCTCCTTGTCCGTCATGCCGGCCACCGGCTCGTCCACCAGCAGCAACTTTGGATCCTGGGCGATTAGCATACCGATCTCCAGCCATTGTTTCTGCCCATGGCTGAGCGCGCCGGCCAGCCTGTCGCGGTGCGCATCCAAACGAATGGTCGCCAGGATCTGATCGACCCGGTCAGCATCCGGGGTGTTGCGTTTCCAGAACAGGTTGGGCAGCACGCGTCGGTTGCTCTTTAACGCTAGGAGCAGATTGTCCTCGACGTTGAGCATCTCGAACACAGTCGGCTTTTGAAACTTGCGGCCGATGCCGAGGTTGGCGATGGCCGCCTCATCGAGTTTCGTCAGATCGACGGTGCGGTCAAACAGGACTTCGCCGTCATCGGGCCGGGTCTTACCGGTGATAACGTCCATCATGGTGGTTTTGCCGGCACCATTCGGGCCGATGATAGCGCGCATTTCGCCGGGCCGGATGTCGAGCGAGAGGCCGTTCAACGCGCGAAAGCCGTCGAAAGAGACCGATACGCCAGAGAGATACAGCAGCGAGTGGGTGATATCTGTCATTTGAGTTGCCCCATCCCACTCTGCCGGGCAGAGCCGACCGGATGAGGCGCTGGTTCAGGCAGCTGGTCGGGGCCGACTGAAGATGCACGCCAATCGGCGTAGGTACCGACGATGCCTTTTGGCAGGAAGATCGTCACAAGCACGAACATCAACCCGAGCGCGAACAGCCAGTAGGGTGCCAGAATGCCACTGGTGAATGTCGTCTTGGCGAAGTTTACGAGGATCGCGCCCAGTGCCGCCCCCACCAGCGTGCCGCGTCCGCCCACCGCGACCCAGATCACGACCTCGATCGAATTTGCCGGATGGAACTCGCTCGGATTGATGATACCCACCTGCGGCACATAGAGCGCGCCGGCGATGCCCGCCATGCATGCCGACAACGTGAACACGAAGGTCTTATAGTTATCGACGCGGTAGCCAAGAAAGCGCGTACGGCTCTCGGCATCGCGGATGGCGACAAGCACTTTGCCGAGTTTCGACGTGACCACGCTGCGGGCGATGACATAGGCAAGCATCAGCATGATCGCCGACAACGCGAACAACGTCGCCCGCGTTCCTGGCGCCTGTACGTTGAAGCCGAGGATATCCTTGAAGTCGGTCAATCCGTTGTTGCCGCCAAAGCCCATGTCGTTGCGGAAGAACGACAGCCAAAGCGCGTAAGTCAGCATCTGCGTGATGATCGACAGATACACGCCGGTGACACGGCTGCGGAAAGCGAACCAGCCGAACACGAACGCTAGGATGCCGGGTGCCAGCACCACAATGAGAGCGGCAAACGGGAAGACGTCGAACCCATACCAGTACCATGGCAATTCCTTCCAATTCAGGAACACCATGAAATCGGGCAGTGTCGGGTTGGCGTAGACGCCACGCGTTCCGATCTGGCGCATCAGGTACATGCCCATCGCATAGCCACCCAGGGCGAAGAACACGCCGTGCCCGAGCGACAGGATGCCGGTGAAACCCCAGATCAGGTCCATCGCCAGAGCCACCATCGCGTAGCACATGATCTTGCCGATCAGGGCCACCATGTAATCGGGAACGGCGAACATGCTGTCCTTGGGCAGCAGCATGTTGCAAACCGGGAACACCACGAACGCGATCAGCGCGAACAGCGCGACCCCGAGCCAGCCTTGCGCACCGTAGAGACGGGTGAAGAGCGATCGTTCGCGGGCAGCTTCCATCATGCGTCGGCGAAGCGCCCCTTGACGGCGAATATCCCCTGCGGCC
>JANNRP010000440.1:0-15225 GCA_031401535.1 Hyphomicrobiaceae bacterium
AGGGTCTGCTCGGACGCAAAGAGGAGCGCGCGGTATAATGGCAAGACTCCCGCTCATTCTGCTGCTGATTGTGCTTGCGGCGCTAGTCATTGCGCCGGTTGATCTGACTGGTCTTGGTTTGCCATGGCCGGGTCTCAAGCGCTATGGAACCTACATCCTCACGCTATGGCTGGTGACGGCGATCGCGGCCATGGGCGTCAATCTGATTGTCGGCTATGCCGGCCAGGAGACGCTGGCGCAAGCAGCCTTCCTCGGTATCGGCGCCTACACTACGGCGATATTGACCAAAGCGGGCATTCCGTTCGGTGTGGCGTTCATCGTTTCTGGCCTGTCGGCGTTCGTCATTGGCATCGTGCTCGGGTTCCCGGCGTTGCGCGTCCAGAAGCACTATCTGGCGTTCGTGACACTGGCGTTCTCGGTGTTCGTTTGGCTGGTGATCCGCAACGAGGAATGGCTGACCGGCGGCGTCTCGGGCATCCAGGACATCAGCCGTCCGGAGCTGTTCGGCATCAAGCTCCGACCAGCTGCCAACTACTATTGGTTCGTGCTGTCGTTCACGGTGGCGTTGGCCATGGCGATGTGGTGGCTGCTGCGCAGCCCCTGGGGGCGCGCTTTCATGGCATTACGCGAAAACCCGATCCGGGCTGAAAGCCTCGGTATCGACGTGCGCGGTTACAAGTTGCTTGCATTCGCGATTGGCTCGGCCTACGGCGGATTGGCGGGGTCGCTCTATGCGCCGCTGGTGGAGTTCATCGATCCGGCGCCCTTCGCGCTTGGGCCATCACTTTTATTCCTGCTGATGGTCGTGGTTGGCGGTGCAGGTTCGTTTGTCGGCCCCTTTATTGGTGCTGGCATTGCCGTGCTGCTGCCCGAGCAACTGCAAATCTGGCAGTCGCACTTGCAGGCCATCAATCCGAAGCTGCATCTTCCGAGCTACCTCATCATTTATGGGGTTGTCGTTATGCTGATGATGGCATTTTGTCCAACCGGCATCGTCGGGCTCTATGAGCGGTTCGTCCTTGGCCGGCGTACGAGGGCCGCGTCGGCTGCTCGCGCTGCCGCCACCGCCACGCTGACGGAAGGGCCAAAGCCATGAGTACCGCCAATGGCCAGGCGCCTGTCAAAGTCCTCGAAGTACAGAGCGTTAAGAAGCACTTCGGCGGTGTGAAGGCCGTTGATGGCGTCTCGTTCGACGTCTACGAGGGTGAAATTCTCGGGCTGATCGGACCCAATGGGTGCGGCAAGTCAACTTTGTTCAACTGCATCCTCGGGCAACTGCCGCCAACAGAAGGTCAGGTCAAGCTCGACGGTGAAGTGATTACCGGCAAGCGTCCCACTGAACTGAATCGACGTGGCGTCAGCCGCACGTTCCAGTTGCTGCAGGTGTTCCCGAATCTCACTGTGCTGGAAAATCTGATCCTCGCTGGCCAGGAGCACGAGGGCACGATGCTGACGCGCCTAGTCGGTAGTCGGGACGCAGGTTTGACCGGCAATGCGCAGCGCATGATTGACTTTTTCAAACTTGGACATCTCGCCCACGAGAAGGCCGGTGGATTGTCCTACGGCCAGCAGAAGCTTCTAGATTGCGCGATGGCGTTCATGGCGGGGCCTCGTCTTGTGCTGCTGGATGAACCGGCCGGTGGCGTCAATCTCACCATGCTTGCCAACTTGAAGGAGCGGCTGCAGGCGATCAATCGCGAGACTGGGGCCACGTTCGTCGTCATCGAGCACAACATGGATTTTGTGATGTCGCTGTCGACCCGCGTTGTCGTTATGGCCGAAGGCAAGGTGCTCGCTGTCGGTAAACCGGAAGAAATCCGCTCCAACGCAAAAGTGATCGAGGCGTATCTTGGCCACTGAACCCGCGAAGACGACTGCCGCTCCGGTCGATGCCATCCTGTCGCTCGATGGTGTGGTCGCCGGCTACGGCGCCATGACGATCCTCAACGGTACCACGGCGCGCATCCGCAAGGGTACTATTACAACCGTTATCGGCCCCAATGGTGCCGGCAAGTCGACGGTCTTCAAGACCGTGTTTGGTTTGTTGAAGGTGCGATCGGGTAAGATAATGTTTGATGGTCACGATACGACCAACCTTCCCCCTCGCGAGATGCTCGATCGCGGCATGATCTATGTGCCGCAGGGGCGCAACATATTCCCCGAGCTGTCGGTGCTGCATAATCTCGAACTTGGCGGCGTCGCTTTGCCAGCAACCGGCGATCTCGATCAGCGCATTGATAAGCAGATGCATCGCTTTCCGATGTTGCGTGACAAAGCCCATGCACAGGCCTCCACATTGTCGGGCGGTCAGCAAAAAATTCTGGAAGTCGCGCGCGGGCTGTTGCTCGATCCCACATTCATCCTTATCGACGAGCCGTCGATTGGGTTGTCGCCGTTGATGGTGCAGGAAGTGTTTTCCGTGTTGACCGATTTGCGCGATAAAGGCGTGACGATCTTGCTGATCGAACAAAACGCCAAGCAGGCGCTGCAGATGTCGGACTACGGGTTGGTGCTTGAACTTGGCCAGACCAGGATCGAGGATAAGGCGCAGACCATCCTGCACGACCCGCGCATCGGCCAGTTGTTCCTCGGCGGCGGGCTTGCAGATGCGCCGAAGAATTAGACGCAATACGATAGGTTCAGCAACGCCATGCAAACCGCAATTGCAACCGTCTCTCTGAGCGGGGCGCTCGACGAAAAACTAGCCGCGATTTCAGCGGCGGGCTTCAAGGGTGTCGAGATTTTCGAGAACGATCTGTTGTCGTTCAATGGCAAGCCGTCGGATGTGCGCCGCATGGTTGCCGACCTCGGCCTCGAGATCGTGACGTTCCAGCCGTTCCGGGACTTCGAAGGGCTGCCCGAGCCGATGCGCGCTCGTGCCTTTGCCCGCGCCGAGCGTAAGTTCGATGTGATGCAGGAACTGGGCTGCGACTTGCTGCTGGTATGCAGCAACGTTTCACCGGAAGCGATGGGTGGCATTGATCGTGCAGCGGCTGATTTGCGTGAACTCGGTGAACTCGCGCACAAACGTGGCCTGCGTGTTGGCTTCGAGGCGTTGGCTTGGGGGCGCCATATCAACGACTATCGCGATGCCTGGGAGGTGGTGCGCCGCGCCGATCATCCGGCAATCGGCCTCGTACTTGATACCTTCCACACACTCGTGCGCAACACCGACTTGACCGCCATCCGCTCGATCCCAAAGGATCGCTTGTTCCTGGTGCAAGTGGCTGACGCACCACTGCTCGACATGGATTATCTGTCGTGGAGCCGCCACTTCCGCTGCCTGCCGGGACAAGGCGAGTTGGCCCTGATGCCGTTCATGGGGGCACTGCACGCCACCGGCTTCGATGGCTTGTTGTCGCTAGAGATTTTCAACGATCAGTTCCGGGCAGGATCAGCCCGTCGCGTGGCGATCGACAGCCGCCGCTCGCTGATCTATCTGCTCGATCAATTGCGCGATAAAACCAAGACCGCGATTGCCGGATTGGAGGGTCTGCCGCCGCGTGCCATCTGCCATGGCGTCGAGTTCATCGAGTTCGCGATCGACGAGGGCACGTTGCCGACGTTTGATGCGCTGCTCGGCGGTTTGGGTTTCGCTAAGGTTGGCCAGCACAAGTCGAAGGCGGTAACTCACTGGAAACAAGGCCAGATCAATCTCGTCACTAATTCGGAGAAGGAGGGCTTCGCGCACGCTTTCAACATTACGCACGGCACGGCGGTGTGCGCGCTCGGCCTCAAGGTAGACGATGCGAGGGCAACGTTGGAGCGCGCCGAGAAGCTTCTCGATCAGCCGTTCCATCAAGCGGTGAACGAGGGGGAACTCGAAATTCCCTCGGTGCGCGGCCTGGGCGGTAGCCTCGTCTATTTCGTCGACCCTAAGAGCGATCTTGCCCGCGTCTGGGACATCGAGTTCGCATCTGTGGCTGGGGCGACGGCTGGAAACAATGCGGGCCTTGTCACGATCGATCACATCTCGCAATCGATGCACTATGAAGAAATGCTATCCTGGCAGCTATTTTACACGTCGCTGCTGAACGTCGCCAAGACCCCGGTGCTGGATGTCGTTGATCCAGGTGGGATCACGCAAAGCCAGGTGATCGAGACGGCGGATGGCGCCCTGCGCATCGTGCTCAACGCCTCGCAAAGTCAGCGCACACAGTCGGCGCGGTTCGTCTCTGAGTTGTTCGGATCAGGCGTACAGCATATCGCGCTTGGTACACGCGACATTTTCGCGACTGCGGCTCAGCTCGAAGCTAACGGCGTTGTCGTACTGCCGATCCCTGAGAACTATTACGACGATCTTGAAGCGCGTACCGGCTTGGCGGCAGACTTTATCGATCGGCTGAAGCGCCACAACATCCTTTACGATCGCGACGGAGCGGCAGAGTATCTGCAGCTCTACACGCCGAGTTTTGAAGAAAGGTTCTTCTTCGAAATCGTCGAACGGCGAGACTACAACGGCTTCGGCGCGGCAAATGCATCAATCCGTTTGGCGGCACAAACGCGAGCTGCACGTTTGCCCAGCATGCCGCAACGTTGATAGGGAGACGGCCATGGCAGGCAACACCTATGCGCCACGCGATTGGGCGAGCCATCCCGCGCAAATCGATCCGGGTTATCGCTCGACCGCTTTGCGTGGTCCGACCAAACCCTTGATCCCGCTGCGGCAGGCACTGTCGGAGTTGACCGGTCCGGTATATGGGCACGATCATGTAGGCCTACTCGACGGTGATCTGACAAAGAACGGCTGCATCAATGGCGAGCCACTTGGAGAACGCATCGTCGTCACCGGTCGCGTGTTGGACGAGCATGGTCGCCCACAGCCGCACACGTTGATCGAGGTCTGGCAAGCAAACGCCGGTGGACGCTATATCCATGAGGTCGATCAGCACCCGGCCCCGCTCGATCCGAATTTCTTTGGTGGTGGGCGTTGCGTCACGGATGCCGACGGGCGGTATCGGTTTTATACGATCAAACCGGGAGCCTACCCTTGGGGTAATCATCACAATGCTTGGCGGCCGCAGCACATCCATTATTCGCTGTTTGGACCCAGCTTTGTCACGCGATTGGTCACGCAGATGTACTTCCCGGGTGATCCCTTGTTCGCCTACGATCCAATCTATCAAAGTGCGCCGCCAGGGGCCCGTGAACGGATGGTTTCCAAATTCTCCATCGATCTGACTGAGCCCGAGTTTGCGCTCGGTTACGTCTTCGACGTTGTGCTGCGTGGCCGGAACGCTACGCGTTTCGAGGATGCGCACGATGACTGATAAGCCGGTGAAGCTTGAACAAACGCCATCACAAACCGTTGGTCCTTACTTTGCATATGGCCTGAGTCCGCAGCAGTACGGCTTTAAGTTCAAGAGCATCGCGAGCGGGTCGCTGTTGACCGCAGATACCGTCGGTGAGCACATCCGTATCGAGGGCCGGGTACTCGACGGTCGGGGTGTGCCGGTAAAGGATGCACTGATCGAAATTTGGCAGGCCGATGCCGAGGGTCGCTATGCTCATCCAGCGGACCCACGCCAACGCAACGCATCATTTGCTGGCTTCGGCCGCTGCGGCACGGGCACAGATCCAGCCTGCCGCTTTCAGTTCGATACTATTAAGCCTGGAACCGTCGATGGTGTGCAGGCGCCGCACATCAATATGGTCGTTCAGATGCGCGGATTATTGAATCACGCCTTCACGCGAATCTATTTCGCTGACGAAGCAGCCGCCAACAACCGCGATCCAGTTTTGCTATCGGTCCCGCTCGGTCGCCGCTCGACTTTGATTGCTCCCCGTGTTGCGACGCCAGCAGGCGTCGTCTATCAGTTCGATATTCACATGCAGGGCGAACAGGAAACTGTATTCTTCGACGCCTGAATCCCACCGAGCGAAAACGAGTCCGGCCATGACCAAGACACCCTGCATCATCACCGTCGCCATCACCGGGTCGCTGCCCACGAAGCGTGACAACCCTGCGGTTCCTGTGACCATCGCTGAGCAGGTGGAATCCACGCAGGCAGCTTTCGAGGCGGGTGCAACGCTGGCACATTGTCACGTGCGCCGGGATGACGGTACGCCAACGTCCGATCCCGAGCGATTTGCCTCTTTGATGGAAGGGCTCAAGAAGCATTGTCCGGGCATGATCATACAACTGTCGACCGGCGGCCGTTCGGGTGCGGGCCGCGAGCGCGGCGGCATGCTGTCGCTGAAGCCCGACATGGCATCACTATCTACGGGCTCGGTGAATTTCCCCACTCGGGTCTACGAGAATGCACCAGATCTCGTCGATTGGCTGGCGTCCGAAATGCTGGCGCATAGCATCAAGCCTGAGATCGAAGCGTTTGATATGTCGATGGTGTTCCAGGCCGCTAAAATGGCAGTTGACGGCCGCATTAAGGGACCGCTGCACGTGCAATTCGTCATGGGCGTAAAGAATGCCATGCCGGTTGATCGCCAGGTGTTTGAATTCTACATCCATACTCTAAAGCGGTTGGCTCCGGACGCGACCTGGACCGGTGCTGGGATTGGACGCGATCAAATCACGCTCAATCGTTGGTCGGTGGAACTGGGCGGGCATTGCCGCACCGGTCTTGAGGACAATGTGCGATGGGACAAGGACACACTTGCTCCGTCGAATGCCGCACTCGTGAAACGCGTCGTCGATATATGTGCCGAGCACAGCCGCAGACCAGCTACGGTTGCAGAAGCGCGCCGGATGCTGTCACTCCCGGCCGCCGCCTAACGGTTAAGCGTCTATCGGTGAGATACGGTCTTGATCAAGGTTGCTGCCAGGATAGCCGGGATCACGCCAGGGAATTTTCCGTTGATTTCGGTGCACCGCAACGTGTTGACTACCTCCGTGCCGCGCCGCTCGGACCGGATCAAGCCGGCCTCTCGCAGCACCTGATAATGATGCGACTGGGTCGACTTCGGTAAGCTGAGCGGTGCTGCCGACGAGCAATTCATCGGGCAACCGCCTGACGATAACTTGCATACAATGGCCAGCCGAACAGGGTCGGCAAGCGCATAAAGCACGCTCTCCAGGGTAACATCATCCAGGGCAGGGTGAAGGAATGGCCGTTGCATCACAGGAATATGCGTGTTTCGGCCCAACACTTCAATAGTTCAATGATCCTGAACAATGGGTTATTATGCCGCGCGCGATTGGACTCCGAGGTAAGCATCGAGCGCTGCCCAGAAGCGGGCGCGAATATCGTCGGTTTCCTGCGGGATTTCGTGGCGACTGGTGGCAATCACCACGTCGCGCCCAACCTTGAGGCGCGCAGCAAAATCCTCGATGGCGCGTGGCCAGACGATGGTATCGGCGCCAGCCACAAACAACAGCATTGGGACCTTAACGGTCGCTGGAAAATCCGGTTGATTTAGCACGTCCATGGCCTTGTAGGCTGCGCGCAGCCAGCCGATCGTTGCGGAACCGATCGTCAGGTGTGGTGCGGCGGCAGCCAGGGCCGCGTTGCGCTCGAAACGGTTGCGGTCCGACGTGAGGGGGTTGCCCTCAAACACCGAGCCTTCCGCAAACTCGTCGCTACCGCCCATGACATAGGCTTGGCCAAATCCGCAAGCGCGGCCCATTGTAGCGTAGGCGCGTGCAGCGGCCGCAGGCACACCGACCCGGTCTGGATGAAATTGGAACATCGGCGCTGTCAATACGATCCGTTCAAACCACGGATTGGGCCGCGCGGCATGGCGGGCAAGAATGGTTCCGCCCATCGAGTGGGCATAGGCGATATAGGGGCGCGGGCAATTGGGCATCACGACCGTTTGCATGAAGCAGCCAAGATCGCGCTCGTAGTCGTCGAAGTCGCGAATGTGGCCCTTGCGCGGATTGGATAACTCACGCACCGAGCCGCCCTGGCCCCGCCAGTCCATGATGGCGACTGCAAAGCCGCGCCGCTGCAGGTCGGCTGTCACTTCGAAGTAACGTTCGATGTATTCGCTGCGACCGGGAAAAATGCAAACAGTACCACGCTGCGGTGGTCGTGTCGGCTGCCACCGTGCGTAGCGCAACAGCTTGCTGTCGAAACCTTCGAACATGCCGACGACGGCGCTGCTCGGGACAGGATTGCGCGCCAATGCAATGAGTTCGACGATTGGGGGCGTCATGGCATCTCCGCTCGTCGTGCTGCCAGTGATCAGGCTTTACGGGAGCGGGTTGTATAACAGTACGAATCGGCACCACCAATTGCAATGTGGTGGTGCCGAGTTGCATTCGGCGAATCACCGCTTCAATAGCGCCGCTCCTCGTAGCGTTCACGGTAGGCATAGGGCACCGGCCGGTCGTACAGCGGTTTGGCGCCGATAATCTCGCCACTGCAGCGATCGACGCGCAGAGCATAAAGCTGGCCACTGGGACGGCGGGCGTTGATCAAGGCCAGCTGGCCCTGCAATTCCAACTCTCGAAAGTCGTTCCAGCCTTCATTGACCAGACTGCGCCTGATCTCGCCCCGCGGTACACAATGCGGTGCAACGGGTGCACCGTAATTCGAGTGGCGCGGTGGGTTCATCGGCTCGAGGTAGCCATAACGGTCGCGCTGGTTATGCGAGTAGTAGCGTTCGCGCGGGGGCTCCACATACGGCGGCTGCTCGTAGCGTGGTTCAGCATAGCGTGGCTGGGGCGGTGCTGGATGCGTGAACACGTCGCCATAGCGGGGATCATCATAAGGTGAAGCCGTACGCGGCGCGTACTGGTCGTAAATGTCGGCTGAGTGCGCCGACGTGATGGCTAGGATACCAAGCGCGGCAGCAGCAATGAGAGCCAGCGACGCTAAGTTTATCGTCTTCATGGGGCAGGTCTCCGTCTGGTCCAGAGTATGCGAGCGCCATCCCGCCATGGCGCGCACCATGTCATCATCACGGCACGATCATGAACCTAACATGAAGATTACGGATGGGAAGGTGAGTGTCTATTGTGGTCGTTTTTTGGGTCGACAAATTGTCACGTACCGCATGAGCATAAGCCGCAGGGTGCCCCTTGAAAGCTTACATAGCGCACCTAAATCTCGTCTGTCGGCAGCGCTCATCGAGGCTGCCTTCATTCACCGGTCTCCGCCCCTCAGGGCGAGGCTTTCCACTGGTCGCTTCTTCAGGAGGACTTGTGATGCGACAGTTCGACTTTGCTCCACTCTACCGTTCGACCATCGGCTTCGATCGTTTGGTAAATCTGCTCGACGCAGCTACTGGCGCCGAAGGCGATACGGTGACATATCCGCCTTATAATATCGAGCGGCTTGGCGATAACGAGTACCGTATCACTATGGCGGTTGCCGGGTTCACCGATGCCGACATCAAGATCGACGTCAAGGAAACGGCACTCAACATCAAGGGCGAGAAGACGTCCGAGAACGGCAAGGCCGTCGAGTACCTGCACCGGGGCATCGCGCAACGTTCGTTCGAGCGGCGTTTCCAATTGGCCGATTATGTCGAGGTCAAAGGTGCGGAACTCAAGGACGGTCTGCTGCACATCGATCTGGTGCGCAACTTGCCGGAGCGCATGAAGCCGCGGGCGATTTCAATCCGTAACGCGCAGGAAACCAAACAGATTGAAGCGCATGCGTAACCAGCTGCTTTCGAGAAGTATGTAGATAGCGTGGGCGCTCCTTCAGATGAAGGGGCGCCCACTGTATTTGTGTTGTATAACTGAGTAATTTTATTACGTATGGATGGGACCCCACATTCCTCTTGTATGCAAACAGTAAATGTGATTTTAGTCGACAAGGTCAGTGACCCTGTCCTAAATTCAGATCGGGGTGCGCGATATTGGTCGCGCCTTTTACGGATGTGAGGCTATGCGGGCGACGGTTCGTCAGGAACGATCCGAGGTTGTGGTGCGGGTAGCGCCGACAGTCGCACGTCGAATTGTCGTGACAGTATTTTTGAATGCAAGGGCGACGCGAAAACCGCGAAAATCGGCCACGAACCGAACGTGAGCCTTGGCCGCAGGCACGGCCCATTATAATGCAGTACGCTCGCGCTAATCTGTCCAAGCGCGATGGAAACACACAAGACCCTTTATATCAACGGCTCTGCCACCGCCGTTTTTCGCACGCCGATTACCACCCCGTCACTGCACGCGCGCGATGAGCGCCATCGAGGCCTACCATGACCGACCGCCAACGCGACCAAATGCTTGATGCCGATGATTTTGATCTCGATGACAACGGCACACTCCCGGGCATGTTCGACCCACGCCAAGAGCGCGATGCTTGTGGCGTCGGCTTCATTGTCGATCTGAAAGCGCGCAAGAGCCACTCGATCATTGAGGACGCCCTCGCTATTCTGGAGAATTTGGAACATCGCGGCGCGGTTGGTGCCGACCCACTGGCAGGCGATGGCGCCGGTATTCTGGTCCAGATCCCGCACGAGTTTTTGAAGGTCGAATGTAAGACGGCTGGCTTTGCTTTGCCTGAACCGGGGCAGTACGCCGTCGGCTATCTCTTCCTGCCTCAGGACGAGCGTCTGCGGGCGCACTGCAAGACCGTGGTCCGCCGCATCGTGCGCGAGGAAGGTCTTGAATTCCTGGGCTTCCGTGATGTGCCGGTCGATAATTCGTCGCTGTCCGACATGGTGCGCGGCACGGAACCTGTGCATGCCCAGATGTTCATCGGTCGCCCAAAGACTATCCGGGACGAGGATGCCTTCGAACGTCGACTTTATATCACCCGCAAGGTGATCTCGAACGTCTTGTACTCGGCTTATAAGGGACGTGACATTGGCTTCTACACCGTGTCGCTGTCCAGCCGCACGCTCGTCTACAAGGGCATGTTTCTGTCCAATCAGGTCAAGGCCTATTACAAGGATTTGTCCGACCCACGGTTCACGTCGGCTATGGCGCTGGTGCATCAGCGGTTTTCAACCAACACATTCCCATCGTGGAAGCTCGCCCACCCCTATCGGATGGTCGCGCACAACGGCGAAATCAATACGTTGCGTGGCAATGTCAACTGGATGGCTGCCCGGCAGGATAGCGTCGAGAGCCCGCTGTTCGGGGATGACATCTCGAAGCTATGGCCGATCTCTTATGAGGGGCAGTCCGACACCGCGTGTTTTGACAATGCGCTCGAATTTTTGACCATGGGTGGCTACAGCCTCGCGCATGCGGCCATGATGCTTATTCCGGAGGCATGGGCTGGCAATCCGCTCATGGATGGCAAGCGGCGCGCGTTCTACGAATATCATGCTTGCCTGATGGAGCCGTGGGACGGCCCCGCAGCGATGGCGTTCACCGATGGCCGCCAGATTGGTGCAACGCTTGACCGCAACGGCTTACGCCCTGCCCGCTATCTCGTGACCAAAGATGATCGCGTCATCATGTCGTCGGAGTCGGGCGTGCTGCCGATCGACGAGGCCAACATTGTGTCCAAGTGGCGGTTGCAGCCAGGCAAGATGCTGCTTATCGATTTGGAGCAGGGTCGCATCATCTCCGATGATGAGCTCAAGACTGATCTCGCTGCTCGCAACCCCTATGAAACCTGGCTGAAGCGCACGCAAATCCAGGTCGGCGATCTACCGTTGCCGGAGATGCCGAAGACCAAGGCCACCAACGTCGCGCTGCTGGATTTGCAACAGGCTTTCGGTTACACGCAGGAGAGCCTCAAGTTCTTGATGGCACCGATGGCAGCCACCGGCCAGGAAGCTGTCGGTTCCATGGGCACCGATACGCCCGTCTCCGTACTATCGTCGAAGTCGAAGCCTCTGCACACCTATTTCAAGCAGAACTTCGCTCAGGTGACGAACCCGCCGATTGACTCAATACGCGAAGAACTTGTGATGAGCCTTGTCTCGTTCATTGGGCCGCGGCCGAACTTGCTCGACCTCGAAGGCACCGCGAAGGTCAAGCGGCTGGAGGTCGGCCAGCCGATCCTAACCAATGACGAGTTGGAGCGCATCCGCCAGATCGGAGCGGTGAAGGACAACCACTTCACCTCGATCACCATCGACATCACGTATGACGAGCATAAGGGTGCGGCCGGTATGGCTCCGGCCCTTGATGTCGTGTGCGCTGAGGCTGAGGAGGCGGTGCGTTCGGGCGACTACAACATTATCATACTGAGTGACCGCAATGTCGGGGCGGACCGCATTCCGATCCCATCGCTGCTGGCGACGAGCGCGGTGCATCACCACCTGATCAAACAGGGCTTACGCACGTCGGTCGGCCTTGTGGTCGAGACGGGTGAAGCCCACGAGGTGCACCAGTTCGCCACGCTTGCCGGCTATGGCGCGGAGGCGATCAACCCCTATCTTGCGTTCGATACGTTGGCGCAACTGCTGCCAGATCTCGATGAGGCGCTCACGCATAAGGAGGCGGTGAAGCGTTACATCAAAGCGGTTGCCAAGGGACTGCTGAAGGTAATGTCGAAAATGGGAATTTCGACGTACCAGTCCTATTGTGGTGCGCAGATCTTTGATGCGGTTGGGCTGCGGACGAGCTTTGTGAAGAAGTATTTCACCGGCACGCATACACAAGTTGAAGGCGTCGGCCTTCGCCATATTGCGCGCGAAACGGTCGAGCGTCACCGGCAGGCATTTGGTGACGTGCCGGCACTCGACAACGCGCTCGATGTTGGCGGCGACTATGCGTTTCGTATCCGTGGTGAAGCGCACATGTGGCGTCCGGGCGTGGTTGCAGATCTGCAGCATGCTGTACGTGGTGCCAGCAACGCCGATGCGATGGCGGGCCGTATTCCGCAGAAGTTCCGCGACTACTCGGCCCAGGTCAACGACCAGTCGGAGCAGTTGATGACCTTGCGCGGGCTATTCCGCATCAAGGGGGCAGAGGAACTCAAGAGGCTACCTGTTCCACTCGATCGAGTGGAGTCGGCGGGCAGCATTGTCAAGCGGTTCTCGACCGGCGCTATGAGCTATGGCTCGATCTCCCGGGAAGCGCACACGACGCTGGCAATTGCCATGAACCGGATCGGTGGCAAGTCGAATACCGGAGAGGGCGGCGAGGAAGCAGACCGCTATGTGCCGTTGGCCAACGGCGACAACCTGCGGTCTGCGATCAAGCAGGTCGCGTCGGGTCGCTTTGGCGTGACGACAGAATACCTCGTCAACTCCGACATGATGCAGATCAAGATGGCGCAGGGAGCCAAGCCCGGCGAAGGCGGACAGCTGCCAGGCCACAAGGTTGATGCAACCATTGCGAAGGTGCGGCACTCAACGCCGGGCGTCGGGCTGATCTCTCCGCCACCGCATCATGACATCTATTCGATCGAGGATCTGGCGCAGTTGATTTTCGACTTGAAGAACGTCAATCCGTCGGCCGACGTGTCGGTGAAGCTTGTCTCGGAGGTAGGTGTCGGCACGGTTGCTGCCGGTGTCGCCAAAGCACGCGCCGACCATGTAACGATCTCCGGGTTCGAAGGCGGCACGGGTGCGTCACCGCTGACGTCGCTGAAGCACGCCGGTTCTCCTTGGGAAATCGGGCTTGCCGAAACGCACCAGACGCTCGTCGGCAACCGCCTGCGCGGTCGCATCGCCGTGCAGGTCGATGGCGGTGTGCGCACGGGCCGCGACGTCGTGATCGGTGCGCTCCTCGGTGCCGATGAGTTCGGCTTCGCGACCGCGCCACTGATTGCCGCTGGGTGCATCATGATGCGCAAGTGCCACCTCAACACCTGTCCGGTCGGTGTTGCGACGCAAGACCCGGTCTTGCGTGCAAAGTTCAAGGGCCGCCCTGAGCATGTGATCAATTACTTCTTCTTCATAGCGGAAGAAGTTCGCGAGATCATGGCGGCGCTCGGCTTCACCAAGTTCGATGAACTCGTCGGCCAGTCGCACGTGCTCGACAAGGATCACGCTATGCGCCACTGGAAGGCGCGGGGGCTCGATTTCAGTCGGCTGTTCTACAAGCCGGATGTGCCCAAGGGAGTAGCGATCCATCATGTCGAGCGTCAGAACCACGGCCTCGACAAAGTGCTGGACAACCAGTTGCTGGCAGCTGCCGGGCCCGTGCTGGACGGCAAGAAGAAGACGATTGAGAAGACCTTCCCGATCTCAAATCGAGATCGGGCGACGGGTGCCATGCTGTCGGGTGCGCTCGCCAAGAAGTATGGGCATAGCGGATTACCGGATGACTCGATCGTGCTTACGTTCAACGGCATTGCCGGTCAAAGCTTTGGCGCGTGGGGCACGAAGGGCATCACACTCGAACTCGTCGGTGAAGGTAACGACTATATTGGCAAGGGCTTGTCAGGTGCGAAGATCATTGTCCGTCCAGATCCGAAATCCGGCATCGTTCCAGAAGAGAGCATCATCGTCGGCAACACCGTTTTGTATGGAGCTATCAGCGGTGAATGCTATTTCCGCGGTATTGCCGGCGAGCGCTTCGCCGTGCGCAACTCGGGCGCCGTGGCGGTGGTCGAAGGCACCGGCGATCATGGCTGCGAATACATGACTGGTGGCGTCGTCGTCGTGCTCGGGCAGACCGGGCGCAATTTCGCAGCTGGCATGTCGGGCGGTATCGCCTATGTGCTCGATGAGAAGGGTGACTTCGAACAGCGCTGCAACATGGCCATGGTCGATCTGGCGCCCGTTGCGGATGAGGAGGCAAGCGCCACCGCACGGCTCGGGGGCAAGGGCAACCTCGACAGTCACGGCCTCGTCGATATTCTTTCCAACATGGACACGAACGATGTGGCGCGCCTGCACGAACTGATCGAACGCCATGCGCGCTATACCAACTCGGCCAAAGCCAAGATGATTCTGGCCGACTGGGCTGCGTGGTTGCCGAAATTCCGTAAGGTTATGCCGGTTGAGTACGCCAAGGCTCTGGCGCAGATGTCGACACATCAGGATGCCGACACGACCGGCTTCAACGTGATGGAGATCGGCGTGCCGTCAACGCCGAAGCGTCGGGGTAAAGCGAAGGCAGCGGAGTGACCGGGCGATGCTCATCTACGGTGACCTGACATCGGGCAACTGCCTCAAAGTCAAGTATACGGCCGATTGCCTCGGTCTGCCGTATACCTGGGTCGTTGTCAGTGCGCTCGACGGCGAAACGAAGTCTCCGGAGTTTTTGGCGCGCAATCCCATGGGCCAGATCCCGGTGGTCGAACTCGATGATGGTCGCCACCTTGCCCAGTCTAACGCAATCATCCGCTATCTGGCGCGGGGATCAACATTATTGCCGGACGATGCGTTTACGCAGGCCAAGATCGACGAGTGGTTGTTCTGGGAACAATACAGTCACGAGCCATATATCGCGGTCTGCCG
>JANNRP010000441.1:0-9954 GCA_031401535.1 Hyphomicrobiaceae bacterium
TAATGCTGTCGCTCGATCAAAAACTCGGCGATTTTGATGCTGCCGAGGCGGAACGCCAAGTCAGGTTCATCGTCGGCGCGTCTGCCGATGGCCTGAGTGCCCAGACTGGTTGCGCCATTTTCTGACATCCAAAAATTGGCTCAGGATTTTGGCTTCGAAGATATCGCTGCTGGCAAATTCGAACCGAGTGCTGCCACTATGACATTGAGATCTTGCAGGAACCGTTCCCGGTTCGAACTCGGTAGTGCGGCCATGATCTTATCATCAATCTTGCGTGCCATGGGTTCGGCCGACTTCAGTACGCGAGACCCTTCCTCCGTAAGTTTGACGGCGTAGGCTCGTGCATCCTCTCGTGTACGACGGCGTTGGATCAAGCCCTTTTTGAGCATCCGTCGGATGATATCGGCGAGTGTTGACCGGTCGATGCCGGTGCGGTCGACCAAGTTGGTCTGACTGAGGCCTTCATTATGAGCGACAGTAATCAGTACGGCAAACTGGCGTGGCGTTAGATTGCTCGTCGCCATCTCAGACTGAAAAATATCACCTGCGCACTGACCGGCGCGATGCAACAGATGAATAGGAGATCGTTCGAGGCGCTCTGCTGATTTATCGCGGGACATGGCTTGCCACGGCTCCAGTTTTTTGAAGGGCTGCTAACGGACAACCGGCCTTATCGCGCATTCTGTCCGCGTGAGGACTGGTGCTGAACTTCGTCGAATTGGCGAAACTCAATTCGCTGATCGGATAAGAGCTGATTTTCCGTGGGCCGTCCAGCCATCCAGCATCAATTTGATCGAACGTCGTTTCAAAGGCGCTAACTTTTATTCACTCCTTATAAAATGATGCAACGGAGGTGCTCGCGAGGAGCGGCGTGCTGGCTAGCTGGGGCAGCTCACGACTATGGTCTTCGCTGTCGGAACTGGCGCAGTAGCGCGACCAACCTGGCGCATGAACGTCTTGATCAATTTCTGCTGCGCTCCCGCTGGATCGAGGACAATCACTGCGCTGCAACTTGCGCTGGATGATCCGTCGAACCCAATTGGTTCAGATGTTGCAAATGCGAAAGCGCTGTAGAATGTTGGATCGTAAACTTCAAATCGGAACTCAGCGGTGAGTTTTGGCAGCGGCTTCGCTAAACGGATTGTAAAGTGGAATTCCAGGCGATCGTCACGTTGCGTAATTGTGAGATCGTTCGCGGGAAGGAGTTTGATCGGTTGTTCAGCGGTGTTTGCTATCGTGAAGAATTGATACTCCGCCAGCACGGCCATGCTCGACGCCCGCAGCGGCGTGAGTTCTTCAGCTGATAACTTGCCATCTCGATTGCTATCGTAGTCGGTAAGCGCTCCCGCAAGATAGTCCTTGTCAAACTGCCACGTATGACGCAGTCCGACAATCGCATCGTGTTCTAGCAACACGCTTATTTGAACCGTTATCCAAACATGCGGATGCGCCTCAACGCGAGCAGCATTGACGCAGAGGCACAACGAGATGGTCACGATCAGCGATCGGACCGCTTGGATCTTGAATAGGAATTGCTCGCGCATAGCGCGACCTATGCGCTGGCATCAGTTACGGCGGCAAGTGCCATGGTCTTGTTTTGGTTAACGCTGCCGGTGGCCGACGACAAAGGCCACGATTTCATCCAATACGGGAGCTCGCCATCGGAGTGGTTTTGCGATCGCCGTAACAATACCGATATGCCCTATCCCCGGCATCAATACCTTACGGACCTTGACCCCATGTCCGATGAGCACGTCGGTTAATTGGTTCGTATTCCACAATTTTACGGTGGTGTCGTCGGCGCCGTGCAGCAGCAGCGTCGGTGGTGCGTGTGGCCCAGCAAATGTAATCGGACGCGCTTGATCGGCGGACTTGGCGGACGCAAAAATGGGGGCCGTTGAGCTCCAAGTTGTAGGATCGAATGCATACGGTCCAGCCAAACCAATCAAGGCCGCAGGTGGTGCGACTGACGGGCCGCCGAGCGCCAGATAGCGCTGGTCGAAAGCTAGCAAAGCCGCAATGTGCGCGCCGGCTGAATGGCCGACGAGGATAATTGGTCGCCGACCACTGGTGCCAGAAGTAAGGTTGGCCGCAACCCAGCGGTAGCTCAGTGCCGCGTCCTGAACGAAGGCTGGGAATCGGACATCGGGATAGAGCCGATAGTCGGCTATGACGGTCGTGATTCCGCGGGCAGCAAGTGCCGCGCCGACAAAGCCGTATGTCGATCGTTCACCGTCGCGCCAGCTGCCGCCGTAGATAAAAAATGCAATCGGGCCGGTGTCAGGTCCAGTTGCGGGCCGATAGATGTCAAGCTTGTGCCGCTCCAGTGGACCGAAGGGCACATTGGGAGTTATACGGGCGCCACGCTCGGCGACGATAGCGCTGAACAGGGCGCCGCCGGACTGCGCCCGACCTGGCCCGGGTGTGAACAACGATGCCAACATTCCGATAAATACCACCGAGGCCATCAGCCTGTTTAACATATCGTCTCGGGTCCACCTGATAACGCATGGAAGCTAGTTGAAATACGCGCGAGCATGGCTGTTGGTTTCAAAGGGTTTCAAAAATGGGACTGCAAATAATCTGGGATGCGGAGTTGCAGTAGCGATCCAGTGTGACATTCCCTTTTCCGCGCCAATCGGCTAGCACCACAATCCATAGCATTGGACCTGTGCCCTATGACCGACGTCTCCGATTTGCCCACCGACGTTCTCGGGTACGACGCTACGGCGCTCACGCAAGCGTTGATCCGCTGCCGATCAGTGACGCCAGAAGAGGGCGGGGCGTTGACGTTGCTTGAAGGCGTGCTGGCACCCGCGGGCTTTGTCTGCCATCGCATGACGTGTGCGGAGCCAGGCACGCCTGATGTTGAAAATCTCTACGCCCGTCTCGGCACGAACGGACCAAACTTGTGCTTCGCTGGCCATACTGACGTCGTGCCGCCGGGTGACGAATTGTCCTGGACGCATGGGCCCTTCGATGCCGCGCTTCAGAATGGCGTAATCTATGGGCGCGGCGCGGTCGACATGAAGGGCGCGATCGCGTGCTTTGTTGTCGCAGCATTGCGTGTGCAGGCAACTGGCGCGTTGTCCGGATCAATCTCACTCTTGATTACCGGTGATGAGGAGGGGCCATCGATCAACGGCACCATGAAGGTGCTCGATTGGTTGACGGCGCGTGGCGAGGCGATCGATGCATGCGTCGTTGGCGAGCCCTCCAATCCTCGTGCGCTTGGCGATGAGATTAAGATCGGACGGCGTGGTTCGCTGAATTGTGAACTCGTCGTTTCAGGCAGACAAGGCCATGCAGCTTACCCACAACTTGCCGAAAACCCGGTACCTAAATTGGTGCGACTGCTCGATCGACTGTCGTCGATGCAACTGGACAACGGGACAGCCAATTTCGAGGCCTCCAGTCTACAGGTGACCGTGCTCGACTGTAAAAACTCTGCAACCAATGTGATCCCCGCAGAAGCGCGTGCGCGATTTAACATCCGCTACAACGATACTTGGCAACGGCTCGCGCTCGAAGAGTGGGTGCGGCTGCAGTGTGAGGTGGCTGCAGAGCCGATTGATGCGCGCTGGCAGGTCAATTTCTCTGGAACCGGCGATGTATTTCTGACCCAGCCGGGCACGTTGGTCGAAACGATGCGATTGGCCGTCCGTACTGTGACCGGGCGCGAGCCCGCGCTGACCACCGGTGGCGGTACGTCTGACGCTCGCTTTATTCAGGCGCATTGCCCCGTGATTGAATTTGGGCTCGTCAATGCAACGATCCACCAGGTGGATGAACGGGTGCCGGTGGCGGATCTCGACGCACTCACTGAAATTTATGCGCAGTTCATTGTGGCTTATTTTTCGAGTTTACGGGGCTGATCAGAGGAACTTGACGCCGAGCCGAGCGGCACCACGCCATTTCACCTCGACGCGCCGCCGCTGCCCGGAAGCTGCCTGCAAGTCAAATTGTTCTGGCAAGCCAAGAATGCTGGGCACCATCAACAAGGCACCCGTAGAGGAGAAATCTTTCACAAGGCATCGTACGCACTGACGTCCATCCAGCACGATCGACGCACTGAAGTTACCGGTATGACGGACGGCTTTGCGGTTGTCGGAGCCACACTTGAGAGGCTTTTCGATGCTCATAACTTGACCTCCCTGAATGGAAATCAGCGGCAGTTCTCATCAATATTCCTTAAAATGTTGGCATCCTGAGCGGCTTGCTGCAATCAATGACAGTTGTCGGAGTAAACAATGTCTTTCAAGCCACGATACTATTTTATGTACTGGTCGGCTTCGGACAACCAAACCGATCATGGCAACTTGCCGATGCGACGTTCCTCCAGATCAACTCAGTATTTACTGAGTATGCGTAGCGCTGCATCGTGGACGCGCCGATCACCGGCAGCGACGACCTTGCCCCCTTGTGCCGCCGCCCCGCCACTCCATGATGTGCAATAGCCGCCCGCTCTCTCGATGATCGGGATAAGCGCCGCGATGTCGTAGGGCTTCAATCCGGCCTCGACAATCAGGTCCACATGGCCCGCCGCTAGCATACAGTAGGCATAGCAATCACCACCAAAGCGAACCGAGCGGACCTTGTTCCGGATCGCTTCAAAGCCCTTCAATTCATCGCCAGCTTTGAACATATCCGGATGCGTCGTCGAAAACATCGCGTCGGCGAGTGTGGCGCAGGCACGCGTTTTGATACGACGCTCGCGACCATCGGCTCCGCGAAATTGTGCGGATTTGGAGGCAGACCAGAAGCGTTCACGGGTATAGGGCTGGTCCATCATACCGAGAACAGGCATATCCGTGTGCATCAGGCCGATCAGAGTGCCCCAGAGCGGTAGACCCATGATGAAGGCGCGCGTGCCGTCGATCGGATCTATCACCCAACGGTAAGACGAGGCACCAGTCCTGATGCCGTATTCCTCTCCTTCCATACCGTGATCCGGCCAGGCCAACTTTAAGGCTTTGGCAATTGCTCGTTCGGCCGCCCGGTCCGCCGCGGTAACAGGGTCGAACTTGCCCCCGTGGGCTTTGTTGTCGACCTTCAACGCGCGCCGAAAAAAAGGCAGGATTGCAAGACCAGAAAGGTCACTGAGTTTATGCGCGGTCGCCAGAAACGCAGCATGATCTGCAGCCAAAGGGATTGTCACGGTTCGGTTGACCAAGTTTGAGAGCGGGTGACAGCGAAAAGCGATTGGAGCGCTGCCGACTTCGCAGTTGCAGTAGGGCACATCTTAGTAGGAGCGATAAGGAGCCGTGGAGTTTTGTTACACTCGAAGCATTTTTGCAACAAACGGCCGTAAGATCAGCTTGCTGGAGAATCAAGACTCTGCCATCTTAAGTGGGCGGTTTGAGGCTCACGATCCTCTTTCCGCCGCCCGGATCGGGCGTTTCCTCCCTGGACTTTGGGGCCGTTCACTGGGTGAGCGGCCTTTTTTCATGACCAATTGAGCTGCACAAAATCAACGCAACAATGCAATAGAGCCTAAAAGCTGACCTCTTCGATGCTCCGCTGCGATTATGCTGCTCTGCAAAAAACGCAGTTGCAAATTGTGCAGCGCAGTATTAATTATTGGTTGTGGCCTTGGGGTCTTGCCCCTACCACAGCCCTCCTTGGGCGTTTCCTCCCTAGACTTGGGCCGTTCGTAATGCGAACGGTCCCTTTTCTTTTTTATGGGTCGAGGATCTGTTTTCTATCCTGCCCGGTTAACTCGCTTATTCGGCTGCTGCGCGCGGTGCCAGCGTTCGGGGCAAGTCTCGAAACAGCCTGGCGGCCAAGATGCCGATACCCGATTGAAGAGCTCCAAATCCAATCGAAGGAGTCACGGTCGCCTCGTCAAGGTATAGTGCCCGATTGATCTCGATTTGAAGCGCGTGCACGCCTTCGTATGGGCGTCCGTAATGTTCCGTTATGAAGCCACCAGCGTAGGGACGGTTGAGCTGTACCTGGAGGCCAAGTCCCGCGATCGTGTCGCGAACCAGTCGCGCTACCTTTGCATCACAGCTTGCGCCAAACCTGTCGCCAAGAACAATGTCGGGTCGATTGCCGCCGGGTCGCGCCATCGACGACGATGGCATCGAGTGGCAGTCAATCAGAATTGCGAAACCGAATAGGCTACGGGTGTGCTGGATCAGTTGATTGAGTGCTGCGTGAAACGGTTTGTAAAGCAATTCGATCCGTTCCAGACCCGCTGCGAGCGATGGCCGTCGCTCGAATGTGTAGATCTCTTCGCCGTCAGCTACGATCCGAGCAATGGTGCCGAGGCCTCCGGCGACGCGCAGCGATTGAGTGTTGGCGTGCAGTGGTAGCGGAGTACCAAACAACTCTGGGTCAAGTTCGTAGGGCTCTCGGTTGACATCGAGATAGGCGCGCGGGAACGTTGCCGCAATCAGCGGCGCACCGAGTTGCGCAACACTCACGAACAGCTCATCGACAAAAGCGTCTTCTGACTTTCTGAGGCTCAGCGAGTCGAGCTTTGACGATTGAAGCAGCACCTGCGGGTACACGTTACCAGAATGAGGGGAGCAGAATACGAACGGCGCAGTCTGCCTGGCCGGCGCAGTGATGCGAAACGGAGGTGACAGCTCAGCAAGGATGGCAGCACGTTCGCGCAGCGGCATGGATCAGAGGCTCAAGGCTAAGATACGACGATCTGCTTACCGCATTCGATCGCGTCTACGAAACAATTCTGGTGCGACGGCTAAAGGTTTATCACCCGTTTACCAAAATCACGTCAGATTCGGCTGGCGGCGCTCGCGCTCAAGCCGTATGCCTGCCTATCCGATTTCGTCTCTGAGACCATCCTCGACCGGCCAACATGACCTCCTCACATCATTCCTCTCCGCCGCAAATGGTCCCATCGCGCATCTTGCTCGCTGAGGACGACGATTCAATGCGTGGCTTCCTCGAACGCGCATTGGTTCGGGCCGGACACGAGGTTATCTCGTTTGCAAATGGTCAAGATGCTTACGACCGGCTGCG
Source organism: Hyphomicrobiaceae bacterium (assembly GCA_031401535.1). Classification (GTDB taxonomy): domain Bacteria; phylum Pseudomonadota; class Alphaproteobacteria; order Rhizobiales; family Hyphomicrobiaceae; genus JAKFWF01. The sequence goes on from JANNRP010000441.1 coordinate 6,991, forward strand.
CACAGAGCCATTTACACTATTGTTGACGGATATAGTCATGCCGCGAATGGATGGTATCGAACTGGCGCGGCGTGCGACGGAATTGCATCCTAACCTAAAAATTATGTTCATTACTGGCTTTGCTGCCGTGACACTGAACAACGATCTGGCGGCGCCCAAAGATGCGCGCGTGTTGTCGAAGCCTTTTCACCTGAAAGATCTGGTTCGTGAAGTCGACCGACTATTGGCTGCATAACGGACGGCAGCTAAGCCTGATGCAAGCCGACAAAGTGATGTTCCAGCAAAGCGACAAATTATCGAAGTGTCGCTTGCCAGCTTGGATCGACGCCAGTATACACCAGCCTTCTGTTTTGGCTTAACCAGCCGAACGGGCGCGTAGCTCAGCGGTAGAGCACTACCTTGACATGGTAGGGGTCACAGGTTCGATCCCTGTCGCGCCCACCACTTTAACTACAGAAAGTCTTCGTCATCGGGCGGAGCGCAGTTGAAAGACACGTGTGTCATGAAAGTTAAGAATTCGATCAAGTCACTGCGTGCGAGGCATCGCGACAACCGTGTGGTCCGTCGTCGCGGTCGTTTGTACGTCATCAATAAGACGCAGCGTCGCTTCAAAGCCCGTCAGGGTTGAAGCCTGACGCTATTCAAGCACTGCTACGTAAGCCGCGGCTGAGTTAATTGGTTTTGACTAAGGAAGCGGGAGCTTGTAGGCTCTCCAACATGAGAACGCGTATCCACTTTTCGACGCGATCGGTCATCGCTTCGACTTTTGTTGCCATTATGGCCGTGACAATTTTACCCGTTGTGCAATGCGCAGCGCAAATCGTCCCTGACGGTTTCAAAAAGCAGATCGACCCGCCAGCGTCAAAACAGTTGCCAGGTGCGGATTCGGTTACACCAAATAGTGTCGCCAAAGCCAAGCCACCCCAGCTCGGAAAGACCATCCCTGAGACTGCTGTCGCCAGGGCCAAACTGCTTGATGACTTATATGCGCATCTCTCCACCGCATCGGACGAAGACAGCGCTAAGCCATTGATGGAGGCAATCGAGCGTCTGTGGCTTGCGCCTGGCAGCGATACGGTGCTGGTGTTGATGGACCGCGCAGCGGCAGCTGCGGGACATAAGCGCAGCGATCTCGCACTGACGCTGCTCACCAAGGTCGTTGAACTGGCGCCGGATTTTACGGAGGCGTGGAATCGGCGCGCCTATGTGTTCTATTCCGAGGGTGACTATGAGCGCGCGCTCGGCGATTTACGACGTGTACTCGCATTGGATCCCAATCATGTCAAAGCGCTTGACGGTACGGGTCAAATTCTGCGCGAACTAGGTTTCAAGGCACAGGCACTTCAGGCTTATCAGCGGGTGCTTATCGTTCACCCTTTTTGGCCGGGTGCGCAAGCGGTGGTCGAGGAGCTGAAACGCGACGTCGAGGGTCGTGCGCTCTGATCGGTCACCGCGTCGATGTTTCAGCATAGAATTCTGCTGACCACGGCGGCCAATCAAAGGTCTGCTCACCCCGCGCTCGATCGATGATGTATCGAGCGACCAACGTGGTGTCACTTACTGCAAGCGCTTGCTCCTGGGCGTCGGCCGCCTGTTTGCGCCACCTGTCATTGTCCAAAAGTGGTTCGGCCTGTGCCGCGAGGTCATCGGCATTTTTGAACAGCAGCAGCGCACCATTGCCGTAAAGCATTTCGAATTGTCCGACAGCTGGATGTGCAACTAGGCAGCCCGCGCCAAAATACTGCGCGATACGGTCCGATGCGTACCATCGATAATCAGCGTCGATTCCAGCCGCAATAGCGATGCGACTGGCGCCTAACGATCGAGTGTATACGCCGCCACCCAGGGCCATGGCTTTGCCGGTCTGTAAAAAGAAGCCGCAGCGGCGGTGGGGCAGCAGTGCTTGCAAGTTGTTCAATACGGCGTCACGGCCCTTTGGCTTGCCGGCAAAGAAGAAGTCGTACTCAAATTTGACGGCGCTGAAGGCTTGTGCCCGCTCCACCGAAACGTCGATTGGGTTCGGGACAAATCCGACCGTACCTGCATGTGCGTGGGCTCTTAATGTTGGTCCGGCAGTGGTGGCGAATGCCACATCGCTGATGCGCGCGGCATTCGTGAAACGTTCGGCGAAGCGGCCGTCAGCGATTGGATCGAGATAGACTGAAACCAGTTTTATTGACGGATGGTGCTGCCGGATCTCGAGAAGGGTGGCGTCCGCGATGAGATCTGCGTGCATTAGGCATATGATGTTCGGTTCGACCAGATCGACCAATTGGCGCAGTTTTTTGTTGGCGCTAGACTTGCCCAGCGGCCGATAACGAAAAGGTGCGCTATAATCGGCGATATCGCGGTCGCTGAACCATATTACATGGCAACCAGCCCGGATAAGACCGTTCCGCAGTTTGTGCACCGTCGCATAGAAGAAATTGCCGAAATACTTGTTGCGCTCAGAGAACCCGACAAGCAACACGCGCGGCATGTGAACCGGCATGACGTGCGTCATTGCCCCTCTGCTACCGGTGCACCACTCTGGTCGATGAAGGAGATGCGGAGCATATTGGTAGCGCCGGGCGAACCGAGCGGTACGCCGGCGGTGATCAGGATGCCCTCACCAGCCTTTGCAAACTCGTCATCGAACGCGATACGGCACGCTTTGCGCACCATGTCGGCGAGGTTGATCGGATCGCTGGTCAACACGCAGTGCGTGCCCCAAACGATCGACAGTCGTCGTCCGGTCGCCAGCACGGGAGTGAGACCGATAACGGGCAGGTTCGGCCGCTCGCGTGCAACGCGTAGTGCAGTCGAGCCTGTCGCCGTATAGCAAATGATTGCCGACAACTTGACCGTGTCTGCGATAGCGCGTGCTGCGGCAGCGATCGCGTCCGCACCTGTTGCCTGGGGTTTCGTTTGGGTAGTGTGGACGATGGCATCGTAGGTCGGGTCTTTTTCGACCTCGATCGCGAT